>DAOWIX010000017.1 GCA_030640695.1 Deltaproteobacteria bacterium
AGCCATCTCTTTCAAAGTTGTAAGGCCTCTAGCTCTCTTAACCTCTCAAGAATCATATTCTTCTTGATCTTAGCGGCCTGATAAGCCATCTCATCGCCGACTTCAAAGGCTTCGTTCATCTCTTTTTCAATCTTAGCCACACCGGCCGCCAACTGAGTATATGATTTCTTTAACTCATCAGTAACCGATTCCAGATTACCATCGAGTTCACCCAAGGTTTTCTGCATCCAGGCGGGATCATTAAGACGTTCAACCTCGCCTGCGTCTTCAGGCATTTCAAACTCTGTTCTGTTTTTAGTCATATTTATTATTCTCTCGCTAATTATTCTTCCCAGGAAAAGGCGTCCTGGATCCATTCAATTGAAAGTTCCTTACCTTCCGGGGCCAGGATTGCAATCACATCAAAGCGAAGTTCGCCATCCCAAGGGCGTTGATTGAGATACCAACCGGCAGTCTTGATTAAACGTCTCTGCTTTGACCATGAAACCGCCTCCTGAGGCGCACCAAAGGTCTCCCGGCGACGGGTTTTAACTTCACAGAAAACCAAAACATCAGGATTCTGTGCAATAATATCTATCTCACCGAAACGACAACGAAATCCGCGCTCAACAATTGAGAGCCCCTGACGCTCCAGATAAAGGGCCGCCGTAGCCTCACCCCAGCGCCCGAGATTATGACGTTGGTCTTCACTCATTGCACTCTACAGTCTTAAAACGAAAGGTTTTACGATGTAAGAAACAAGGTCCGTAAAGGGTTAGGGCGCGACGATGGAGGGTTGTCCCATAACCTTTGTGGCGGGCAAATCCATACTCGGGAAAACGCCGATCATAGTAGAGCATTTGACGATCACGAACGACTTTTGCGATAATTGAAGCAGCGGCAACCGGTAGACAGAGAGAATCACCCTTGATCAAAGGGTATTGAGGAAGGTGCAGAGGCAAACGTTGACGACCGTCAACCACCACGAGATCAAAACACTGACGCATTGACGTCAGAGCCATGACCATCGCTTTCAGAGATGCCTGCAATATATTGATATGATCTATCTCCTCAACGGAGACCACGCCAAGGCCAAAGGGTATGCCAGCTTTCACTAATTTATTAAAAATCAGCTCCCTCTGCTTAGGACTTAAGTTCTTGGAATCATCCACCCCGTCTATAGAAAAGTCAGAGGGCAGCTGAACTGCGGCCGCAACAACCGGGCCCGCCAAGCACCCCCGACCAACCTCATCAACACCAACAACCAGAGGTCGCCCCAGACGAGTCATGATATTGACTATGGCTGCTTTTGGAGAGTCGCCCATAGATGAAGGTATCAGGTAACAGCTTAAACCTATCTCGTCATAGCCGGCACTAAAAATTTAATTATTACCACAGAGTTCACAGAGAAAAGCTTTCAGGCCTGAACCTCTGTGGACTATGTGGTGCAAAATAATTTTTTGGAGCTTTTTGCGTAAAAATTTACTGGCAAAAGCCCGTCCGACACCTGAAATATGGCAAACTAGTTGATAGTTCTAATCCGAGCTGCTTTACCACGCAATTCACGCATATAGTAAAGTTTGGCCCGACGTACCCGACCGCGGTTAATCAACTCTATCTTGTCAACCATTGGTGAATGCAAGGGAAATGTCCGCTCAACCCCGATACCGGCCGAAACTTTACGCACGGTGAAGGTCTCCCGACTACTCTCACCCTGACGACGCAGGACAAAGCCTTGGAAAATCTGAATCCGCTGTTTTTCACCTTCACGAATCTTGACATGAACTTTCAAGGTATCTCCCGCTTTAAAAAGAGGGATATCCATTCGCATACTGTTTTGTTCAATCTGTGCAATTGTGTCCATTTGTTCTCTCCAGAAAAAATAATAGACGGATGCCGGAGGGCAAGCCATCATCCATATTTCTAACTACGTTTATTATATAAAAATTCAAACCTCATCGAGGTTATTATCTTTTCGCCGCCATTGAGCCAAGAGATCTTCTTCAGACTCAGTCAATTGAGCATGAGTAAGGAGCTCGGGACGACGTTCAAAGGTACGTTGCAAAGCCTGTAGTCGACGCCACTCATTAATCCTGGCATGGTGACCCGAGAGCAGAACTTCAGGCACCTTAAGACCAGAAAATTCAGCCGGCCTGGTATAATGGGGATACTCCAGCAAGGGAGAAAAACTCTCTTCATCAAGAGAGGCCGCTGATCCCAAAACTCCGGGCAGAAGCCTGACCACCGCATCAATCATAACCATGGCCGGCAACTCGCCGCCGGTCAGGATATAGTCTCCCAAACTGATCTCACGATCAACCAAGGTGTTGACCCGTTCATCAAGCCCCTCATAATGAGGACAGAATATAACCAGCTGCTGCAGGGTACTGAGTTTTTCTGCCAACTCCTGCGTAAAAGGCTCTCCTGCAGGTGACGGCAAGAGCACTTCGCCGGAAAAACTCGCATCGCGGAGATCGGTAAGAGCCCTGAAAGCCGGTTCAGGCCGCATCACCATACCGGCGCCACCACCATAAGGGTAGTCATCAACCACCCGGTGACGGTCATGGCAGTAATCTCTAAGATTGTGAACCCGTAATTGAAAATGACCTTTTTCCCGGGCCCGATTAATAATACTCTCGGCAAAAGGAGAATCAAACATCCTCGGGAAAATGGTTACTACATCAATAATCATTTAAGGTGACAATCTCGCTCTGGCTTCTGCCGGGAGACCACCTTCTCCGCTCGGATCAACAATTATTTTCCCAGCATCCAGATCTATCTCTAGTATATAAGAGGCAACCACGGGCAACAGAACTTCACCCTCAATGTTGTCGCCGGATTGGGGCTGCACCACATAGATCTCGTGGGCTGCAGTCACCATTATTTCAGTCAATTTACCAAGTTTTTGACCTTGGTAATCGAATACCGGCAAGCCCAGTAATTGAAAATGGTAATACTCATCGTCCGGCAAAATCGGCAACTGACTGCCTCGGCAAACAAGCTCGCAACCAATCAATACCTGGGCTCGATCAATCGAGTCACAACCGGAAAGAGTAAGGATAAAACCACCTTTCTGAGTTCTGTACTTCTCTACCGCCAGAGGCTGGAATGAGCCATCGCCGCAACGCAAGGATAGTCCCGGCAAAAGGAAATTTTCAGGGTCTTCAATCTCAGACTGAACCTTGACTTCGCCGCGCAGCCCTTGAGCTTTAACAACTTTGCCTAAAACTACCCAAGAATCATTCATATGATAGAATAGAATAAACTATTCGACTATTTCAAGACTGGCGCGGCGCCCTTCTTTAGCCGCTGCAGCCCCTAAAATAGTGCGCATGGCCCGAGCAGTTTTTCCCTGACGACCAATCACCTTGCCAAGATCCTGCTGGTTGACGCAGAGTTCCAGCTGCACTGAATTTTCCTCTTCACGCTCCCGAACCTCTACTTCATCGGGATTATCTACCAAGGATTTCGCCAAGTACTCAATCAAATCTTTGTACATTGCTTCTCTCCAGGCACCTTAATCAGGTGAGAACTATGCTGATGTTTCCGGGGCGGCTTTCTGAGCTTTTTTAATAAGATTCGCCACGGTTGCCGTAGGTTGAGCCCCTTGATCGAGCCAATACTTCAATTTGTCATCATGCAAAACGACAACGCCCGGATCGAGGTTGGGATCATAGGTTCCGAGAATTTCAAGAAAGCGGCCATCTCTAGGTGCTTGGGTGTCTGCCGCCACAATGCGATAAAAAGGCTTCTTTTTCGCCCCTCTACGCGTCAATCTAATTTTCACTGCCATCTGTCTCGTTCTCCTTCTGTTAATAATATATAGAGTCCCTTAAGACTCCATCCGAATTTAAAAACCGTTTATAAATAATCAATGCCGAGATGGCAAAGTAAAATGTTCAGATGCGAGGCGCCCAAAACCTGAGGAATGAGACGTACAAACAGTACGTCTCAGTGACGAAGGTTGCAGGGGAAAGAAGCCGGTGGACATTTTAAGCAGCCATCAGCCGCCTAGTTGGCCCATCATGCGTTTCATACCTTTGGGGCCCATCTTGTTGAACTTTTTCATCATTTTTTTCATTTCAAGAAAATTCTTGAGCAGGCGATTGACATCCTGAACTGTGGTACCACTGCCTTTAGCGATCCGTTTACGCCGACTACCGTTAATCAACTTATGGTCATGGCGCTCTTTATCGGTCATCGAGTTTATAACCGCCTCGATGACGACCAGCTCCTTCTCATTGATCGCTTCATCGCCAATTTTCTCTTTAAGCTTGCCCATGCCGGGAATCATCTTCATGATTCCGCCAACTGAACCAAGTTTCTTGATCTGGTGCAGTTGCGAACGAAAATCATCGAGAGAAAACTCATTTTTACGCAGTTTGCGGGCCAGCTCTTCAGCTTTTTTCTGATCGACGCCATCCTGGGCTTTCTCGATCAAGGTCAGCATATCCCCCATCCCGAGAATCCGCGAAGCCATGCGGTCAGGATGAAAGATGTCAAGAGCGCTGAGTTTTTCCCCTTCACCCACAAACTTGATCGGTTTGCCGGTTACAGCTTTTATAGAGAGGGCCGCCCCGCCGCGGGCATCGCCATCAAGTTTGGTCAGGACAACCCCGGTAATATCGAGGATATCGTTGAAGGTCTTGGCGATATTAACGGCTTCCTGACCGGTCATTGCATCAGCAACCAGCAGGATCTCATGCACATTAACGGCCGCTTTTATCTTTTCGAGCTCAGCCATCAATTTTTCATCGATCTGCAAACGCCCGGCAGTATCGATAATCACCGTATCATGGCCTTGCTGTTTCGCCATCTCCAGGGCCAGACGACTAATCTTGACCGGATCCTGTTTGGTCTCCGAAGGATATACCGGCACATCAATCTGACGCCCGAGACTCTGCAACTGATCGATAGCTGCAGGCCGATAGACATCAACCGGCACCAGCAGAGGTTTACGTTTCATTTTTTTCAGAGAGAGGGCCAACTTACCCGAAGAAGTGGTCTTCCCGGATCCCTGCAGGCCGACCATCATAATCACGACCGGAGGAGCAGCATTGAAATCAAGACCAACCGCACCCCCGCCCATCAAGGCAACCATCTCTTCATTAACAATCTTGATAAATTGCTGGGCCGGAGTCAAGCTCTCCAGAACCTCGCTGCCCATGGCCCGCTCGCGCACCGCCTTGACAAACTGCTTGACGACAAGAAAGTTGACATCCGCTTCGAGCAGAGTCAGGCGCACCTCACGCAAGGCATCCTTGACATTATCTTCCGTCAATCGCCCCTGACCACGGAGCTTTTTGAAGGTTATATCAAGTTTGTCGGATAGCGACTCAAACATCAGCAGGAGATTTCCTTAAAATCGTTCGTAACTATTCAGTGTAAGTAAAAAAGTAACAAGTATTGATATTTTTAGCAAATTCTGGGGACATAACCTGATTCTCCGAAGGAAATCGGGATTGTGTACCCTGAATTTGCGGGTTAGCTGGGTAGTTACAATAGTTCTTTGTAAATTTAAGGCGCAGGTCATGAGGGCGCACCTCTCCCGACAGGCAAAATCACGAGAGCGGAGGATATTAGCCCACCTAGCCTAGTAAAGTCAAACAAAAAAACTAATTATCGTTCAGCCCAACTTCTTGAGAGAGGCAAATTTGAGTAGCAGAAGTTTTCGCCCTCGATCACGAAATATGATATCAAGCTTAGTCCCCTCTCCAGAACCTTTAACCCCGGCAACCACACCGGGCCCAAACACCGCATGTTCGACATGGCAACCCTGAGGGAAAGAGCCCTGGTCTGAGGCCTTCACAGGCTTGCTCTTTTTAGAGGCTCCCGACATCCGCCGGGATGGGGGCTGCGGACTCTGTACTTTTTGCGAACGAAAACCCGAGCGCGCATATGACTCTTTTGGAGCCCCTCCGGTCGAGGCTCCAGGTTTCAAATTAGAGCTTCGATGCTGATCTTCACGCCGTAACAGTTCTAAAGGGATCTCCATCAAAAAACGTGAGGGACGGCTATCTTTCAACTGGCCATAAAGACGCCGGACGCGACAGGCTGACATATGCAATTTTTCCCGGGCCCGGGTCATACCGACGTAACAGAGGCGCCTCTCCTCTTCTAAAAGTTCCGGTTTCTCATAACTGCGCTGCCCCGGGAAAAGCCCCTCTTCGAGACCGACCAGAAAGACCTCATTAAACTCCAACCCCTTGGCCCGATGAATCGTCATCAGGGTCACCCTGGAAGCCTCTTCTGAAGTCAGACGATCATCGTTGATCAAAGCCACATTCTCAAGATAGGCGGCCAGGGTCGGATTCTCCTGCTCGTCCTCCCAAAGTTCAATCGCGTTTAAAAGTTCGGCCACATTCTCACCCCGGGTCTGAGCCTGAACCGGATCATTATTCTTCTGCAGCCACTCGGCAAAACCGATCTCAGCAATAATTTTGGCACAAAGTTCGCTGGGCTTGCAGGTGGCCTGATCCCGCCGCCACTGCACGATCATATCACGCAGACCCAGCAAAGAATTCCGAGCACCGCCCCGAATCAGGGCTTCAGATTCCAGCCTCTCCAGACATTCCCACCCCCCTAACCGGTTCTCTTCCGCATAAGCCTGGAGATGCTCAATTGAGGTTTTACCGACCCCACGGGTCGGGACATTAAGAATCCGCAAAAGACTGATACCATCACGCTCGTTGTTAACGACCTTGAGATAGGAGAGCAGAACACGGATCTCAGCCCGATCATAGAATTTCGTACCGCCGACGATCACATAAGGAATCCCCCGACGGCTCAAGCCCTCCTCGAATATTCGCGATTGGGCATTAGTCCGGTAAAAGATGGCAAAGTCGCCAGGTTTCCTAACCGAAGTTGTAATCCGCTTGACCACATAATTACACTCTTCAGATTCGTTGGCACCAAGAAAGAGAGAGACCAGATCACCTGTGCTATTGTTTGTCCAAAGATCTTTACCTTTGCGTTTTTGGTTGCCGGCAATCACTTGATTAGCGGCCGCCAGAATGGTTGCCGTTGAACGATAATTCTCTTCGAGCCTGACCACCTTGGCCTCAGGGTAGTCCGACTCAAAATCGAGAATATTTTTTATCTGGGCCCCACGCCAGCTATAGATCGACTGATCATCATCACCGACCACACAGAGATTGCGCCGAGGCTCGGCAAGCATACTGATTAGACGATACTGAACTTCATTGGTATCCTGATACTCATCGACTAAGATATAGTGAAAACGCTCCCGGTAGGACTCCAGGATTTCAGGATGATTATTGAACAGGGTCACGGTCTGAAAGAGAAGGTCACCAAAATCTAGGGCATCATTCTCTTTCAGACTATCCTGATAGAGCTTGTAAGCGTCAGCTACGCGCCGCGTCTTTGGGTTTTGAGCCTGACTCGCTTCTAAAGCATACTCATCTGGATTGACCCCACGATTTTTTGCATCATCGATCACCGAACGAAGATATTCAACCGGAAACATAGTCGCTGACAGGTTAAGTTTACGGGAGACCTCTTTAAGCAGAGCAACCTGCTCCTTATCGGAATAGATTGAAAACTTAGAGGAGAATCCCAGCAGATCACCATGATTTCGTAAAATGCTGGCACAACTCGAATGAATGGTCGAGATCCACATACTCATGGCCACCGGACCAATCATCTCCCGAACCCGTTCGCGCATCTCCTGAGACGCCTTATTGGTAAAGGTAACTGCCAGAATCTCCTGCGGCGCCACCCCCTCCACCGAAATCAGATAAGCAATCCGATGGACAATAACCCGGGTCTTACCACTACCCGCACCAGCCAGGATCAGCAATGGCCCCCGGCTATTAATCACGGCTTCCCGCTGTACCGGATTTAGTCCGGCAACAATGTTATCTGTATTCATTATTTTTATATTCAGATTGTTTAAGCTAGAGAAAACGTTACTATTCAGCCAACCCGCAAATTCAGGGTACACAATTCCGATTTCCTTCGGAGAATCAGGTTGTGTCCCCAGAATTTGCTAAAAATATCAACATTTGACACTTTTTTGCTCACGCTTAATAGTTACGAGAAAACAATGATCAGTTGTCAGACAATAACTGTCAACTGACGACTGACTACTAATCTAATGTCCCGGCAGTTCCCTCTCCAGCAGACTGCGATTATAGGCTGCGATAATATCTTGACGCGAAACCATACCGACCAGGCGCCGGGGATTGTCTTCAGCGACGACCGGTAGATAGTCGATATTTCTTGAACCGATCTTCTGCATGGCGGCATCAAGATTGTCTTTGGCAGTCACTGTCAAAACCTTATCGCGAGCCAGCTCCTTGGCAACGATGAGCTCTTCAAGGCCCTCCTCGTAGACCAGTTCGCGCAGATCCTGAATACTTAAGATACCACTCAACAAACCCTCAGCATCGACCACCGGAAAGGTAGTTTTATGAGATCTCGGTAAAAACTGGAGCAGTGATTTGAGTTTCATAGTCTCGGTGATGGTCTCGAGAGAGCCGCGGAACATGACCTCTCCAACCTTGATCGAGCGGAGAAGGTTGACTTCCCGACCATCTTCAAGGTGGATCCCTTCACGAGCCAGGCCGAAGGTATCAATCCCTTCCCGCTCAATACTGCGGGCCACCATGATACCAACCACAGTCGCAAACATGGCCGGCAGGATAATCTCCGAATTGCCGGTCAGCTCATAGGCCAGAAAGATCGCCGTCAAAGGGGCGTGGGTCACAGCCGAAAGAAAGGCCCCAAGGCCGACGACTGCGTAACCATCAGCCGAAAGCACCAATTCAGGAAACAGTTGACTGGCAATTAGACCGCAACTTTCACCAATCAACACCCCCATAAACATGATCGGTGCAAAAAGCCCACCGGCTCCCCCTGAACCGAGACAGATTGAGGTCGCCAACATCTTCATAAAAACCAGAGCCAGCACCAGATACCAAACATGAGAGTGGTAAAAAACGTGCCCCATATGTTTATAGACATCGCCCATTACCTGAGGAAAGAAGAGCCCGATCATCCCGACTAACAAGCCGCCAAGAGCCGGTTTCAGGTAACGAGGAAAGGTCAGTTTTGTGAAGAAATCCTGGACGAGATAGAAAAAACGGACAAAAAAAGCCGCCAGAATACCGATCACCAGCCCCATCGCCATATAGACAAAGAGCTCCCAATAACTCCCTAAGGTAAATACTGGCGCCGCAAAAAGGCTCTCCTCACCAAAAATCAGACGGGTAAAAACCACCGAGGTCGCCGCCGAGATAACCACCGGCGTGAAGATGGCCAGACCGATATCACCCATCATGATTATTTCCAGGGCAAAAAAGACCCCGGCAATCGGAGCATTAAAAGTCGCGGCAATACCACCTGCTACCCCGCAGGCAATCAAAAGCCGAACCCGGGCCTGGTTAAAGGAGAAAAAACCGGCGACCATCTGGCCAATAGCGCCACCGATGGTCGCGATCGGCCCCTCCTGACCAGCCGAGCCTCCACTACCAATAGTAATCGCCGGAGCGATGATCTTGAGCCAGATATTGCGCCGCGCCAGACGGCCGCTACCCAGATTGACAGTTTTCAAAAAATTGGGCAAACTATAACCGCAAACATAACCGGGAAAAGCCATCTCCAGAGGAATCAGGAGAAGGCCGCCGCACATCGGCAGTAGCGGCAATAGATAAAATTTCCAGCCGCCCTGGCCGACGCCAAGCAGGCCGGAGCCGGCGACAAAGATATATTCGTGAAAAAATTCAATCGAAAAGCGCAGACCCCAGTTACCCAGGGCACTTAAGACCCCGACCAGAACGGCCAGAAAGATAAGGAAATAGTTCTCTGATACACCGAAACGTTTTTTTAAGAGAACAATTTTATTTATAAGATTTTTGCGGGATATCATAGGTGTTTTATTCCACCGTCACACTTTTGGCAAGGTTACGGGGCTGGTCGACATCGGTCCCCTTCAAAACGGCGGTGTAGTAGGCTAAAAGCTGCAAAGGGACGACATAGAGCAGGGGGTTTAACTCCTCACCCACAACCTCGACGACAAAACGGTCAACCCCTGAGACCTCTTCAGGCAACTCCAGATCGGGTCCGGAAAACAGGAGTAGACGCCCTTCCCGGGCAGCCACTTCCTGAAAGTTGCTGATGATCTTTTCTAAATGACGATCGGGTGGGGCCAAAACCACAACCGGCATATTTTCATCGATCAGGGCAATTGGCCCATGTTTCATCTCGCCGGCCGGATAACCTTCGGCATGAATATATGAGATCTCTTTCAGTTTCAGGGCCCCTTCTAAAGCAATCGGGAAATTGAGCCCCCGAGCGAGATAGAGATAGTCGTTGACCTGATGGTATTTGCGGGCCATTTTCTCAAGTTCCGGAGCCCGGGCCAGAACCTTTTTAAGAGCGACGGGAAGATGTAACAGAGCCTCTACCTGCTGGCGGATCTCATCATCACTTAAAGCTTGCCGTCGAGCCGCCATCTCCAAGACCAAGAGAAAGAGCGCCGTCAACTGAGTTGTAAAGGCTTTGGTCGAGGCTACTCCAATCTCGGGACCGGCGTGAGTATAGAAAACGCCATCACAAAGTCTGGCGATACTGCTCTCCATGACGTTACATACTGCCAACAACCGGGCACCTCTTCGTTTGGCCTCCTGCATGGCGGCCAGGGTGTCAGCCGTCTCTCCAGACTGAGAGATGCCAATGACCAGAGTCTCGGGCCCAACCAACGGATCCCGATAACGAAATTCGGAAGCGATATCAACCTCTGCCGGAATCCGAGCCAGACTTTCAAACCAGTACTTTGCCACCAGTCCGGCATGCCATGAGGTTCCACAAGCGACAATCTTGATCTCTTTAAAACTTTGCCAGAGCTCTTTGCTAATACCTATTTCAGAAAGATCTACCCCGCTACGCCCCTCATTCAAGCGCCCTAACAGGGTATTACTGACGGCCTCGGGCTGCTCAAAGATCTCTTTGAGCATAAAATGCTTATAACCACTTTTCTCAGCCATGATCGGATCCCAGGCGATACGCCGGGCTGTTTTTTCCCGTTGTTCACCATCGACAATACCGAGAATCCGCATTCTTTGCTCATCAAAAATCACCAGTTCACCATCATCAAGAAAGATTACCTCCCGCGACCAAGCCAACAGGGCCGGAATATCTGAAGCGACATAGTACTCACCTGGAGTCTCGCCCAGTGCCAGCACTAAGGGGCTACTCTGCCGAGCCGCTATCAATTTTGTCGGTTCCTTCTCGTAGAGGACAGCCAAGGCAAAAGTTCCCCGAATTTTCAGCAGAGCCTGCCTGACTGCCTCTTCGAATTTGGCGCCGGCTTTAAGCTCTCGCACAATCAGATGACTGATCACTTCGGTATCAGTCTCGGAAGAGAAAGTATGACCAAGTTCGATCAACTCGCGACGAAGATCGAGGTAATTCTCGACAATTCCGTTGTGCACCACCACGACCCCCTCATATTTATGAGGATGAGCATTGGCCTCAGTTGGACGGCCATGCGTCGCCCAGCGAGTATGGCCAATGACCGGGGCACCGCTGAGATTTTTTTCATGGATCTTCACTTCAAGCCCGATCAACTTACCGACGCTACGATGGATATCTATTTCATGGTCATTAAAAATCGCAATTCCAGCCGAATCATAGCCTCGATATTCGAGCTTGCGCAGTCCGTCGAGGACAACCGGAACCCCGTTTTTTGGTCCTATATAAGCAACGATTCCACACATTTTATTTATCCTCCAAAGAGAGTCGACGCCAGGCCATCCCCCGCCCGGCAAATTCTTTCTGCCGGGTTCTGGTTGTCACCAGAGCATTATCAGAAACATCCCTGGTCACTGTAGATCCGGCCCCAACCAGGACGTCGTCACCCAGTTTTACCGGGGCGACAAGCTGCGAATCACTACCGACGAAAACCCGCCGGCCGATCTCGGTTTTAAATTTATTAAAACCGTCATAGTTACAGGTGATGGTGCCGGCACCTAAGTTACTATGCTCGCCAACCTCGGCATCACCTATATAGGCTAAGTGCGATGCTTTTGCGCCCTTGCCAAAACGGGCCTTTTTAGTTTCGACAAAGTTACCAATCTTAGCCCCGGCCCCAATTTCGGTTCCCGGTCGCAATCTCGCAAAGGGACCGATTTGAGACTCTTCTTCGACTACGACATCTTCAAGAATCGAATAAGGTTTAATCTCGACTTGATCGCTAATTTTACTGTTTTTTATTTGCGTCCCGCTCCCGACTAGACAACCGACCCCAATTTCGGTTTGCCCACTTATTGATACCCCAGGCTCAATCTCGCTATCATGACCTAAAGTCACGCACGGACCGATTCGCACTGTTTCAGGAAAACGTATCGTGACCCCGTTAAGCAACCAATTGCGACATATTCCGGCAGCCATAATCTTCTCTAAATCGACAAGATCTTCACGCGTATTAATGCCAAGTGTCTCACGACTGTCAGATATATCAAAGATCGCCGTAGGGGCCCCTTGGCGACGGGCAAAGGCAACCATATCAGTTAAATAGTACTCACCTTGAGCATTATCGCAGTCAGTATCAGCCAGGGCGCGTCGTAGCAAATCAAGATCTACCAGATAGGTACCACTGTTTATACGATTGATCAAAAGTTGTTCGGGGGATGCATCTTTCGCTTCGACAATCTCTTCAGGTAAGCCATCGTCATCAAGCACAATCCGACCATAACTTCCAGCATCGTCGAGAACGGCGGTCAAAATTGTCATTTGCGACCGACTTTGACAATGTTTCTGATAAAAAAGCTCCAATGTTGTGCTAGATAACAGGGGAACATCACCACAGAGAATGAGAGCGCTGCCCGAAACCCCATCCAAGTTTTTGAGAGCGGCGGCAACTGCATCCGCAGTTCCACGAGCTTGAATCTGGCGAGGCCACTCAAGCCCTGGAAAGGCGGCCATTGAACCGGCCACAAGATCGCCATCTTGATCACCACTGACAACCACCAGCTGCTGTTTGATACCGAGTTCTGCCAAAGCCCGCAATGGATAGGACAAAAGAGGCTCATCAAGTAGCTTGTGAAGCACTTTAGGCCGCGCTGAAAGCATTCTAGTGCCGCGACCAGCGGCTAAAACAATGGCAATTAGATTTTGCATCTATAGTCTCCTTAAACGAAAAAAACGGGAGTTTGTCAACTCCCGTTTCAAGGCTTAAATGGCCTGTATAAAATTATTTATCCTTTTTCAGAAAAAATCAGATCTTGGCAATTGATATCCGATTCATGGCCCGATCAAGAGCCGCCAACTCTTCATAATAGTCACGATCTTCATGACCCAGCTCAGCTAGTCGTCCTTCAGCTCGCAGACGGGCTTTTTCAGCCCGATCAAGATCAATTTCATCAGGTAGTTCGGCTGCATCGAGCAACACAATCACCCGATGATACTCAACTTCAGCATAACCATGTGAGACCGCAACATGCTTCATCTGATTACCCTGACGATACATCAACTGACCGACAGTTACAGTCGCCAAAAAAGGGGTATGCCCAGGCAAGACGCCAAACTGTCCCTCTTCACCAGGAGCTATGACCTCATCAACCTCAATATTTAAAACCTGGCGATAAGGGCTGGCAATCTCAAGGAGTATTTTATCACTTTCCATATTTTTTGAACTCACTTAGGCTAACCATGATAGAATCTTATACATTCAACTTCAACTACTCAGGTTTGTACTCAAATTGTCTCGATATGGGAACAGACCTTTAGTTCTGCCCCCGGTTATGAGGGCGAAGCGAAGTTCACCGCTATCAGCAACAACTTAAATATCAAACCCCAAGTTTCTTGGCTTTTTCTACAACTTCTTCGATTCCACCAACCATATAGAATGCCTGCTCTGGAAGATCATCATATTTACCAGAGAGAATCTCTTCGAATCCGCGAATCGTATCTTCAAGTTTGACATAGACACCCGGGGTTCCTGTAAACTCTTCTGCAACATGGAAAGGCTGAGAGAGGAAACGCTGAATCTTACGGGCTCGACTGACAAGCTGTTTATCTTCTTCGGAAAGTTCGTCCATTCCCAGAATTGCGATAATGTCCTGGAGATCTTTATAACGCTGCAGTACGAGCTGAACTTCACGGGCAACGTTATAATGTTTATCACCCAGAATTCGGGGATCTAGAATCCTCGAAGAAGAATCAAGGGGATCAACCGCCGGATAGATACCAAGCTCAGCGATCTGCCGCGACAAAACAGTAGTCGCATCAAGATGAGCAAAAGATGTAGCCGGGGCCGGATCAGTCAAGTCATCCGCAGGTACGTAAATCGCCTGAACCGAGGTAATCGAACCTTTCTTGGTCGTCGTAATCCGCTCCTGCAATTCAGCCATCTCTGTAGCCAGGTTAGGCTGGTAACCAACCGCCGAAGGCATACGTCCTAGCAACGCAGAGACCTCTGACCCGGCTTGAGTAAAACGGAAGATATTATCAATAAAGAGGAGCACATCCTGGCCCTCTTCATCACGGAAATACTCGGCCACGGTCAGGGCCGAAAGACCAACCCGCAGACGGGCTCCCGGAGGCTCATTCATCTGGCCATAAACTAAGGCCGCTTTTTCAAGAACGCCGGAGTCCTTCATCTCATGCCAGAGATCGTTACCTTCACGCGTCCGCTCTCCAACCCCACCAAAGACTGAGAAGCCACCGTGCTGGGTTGCAATATTATTAATAAGTTCCATAATGACAACGGTTTTACCAACCCCGGCGCCGCCGAAGAGGCCGATCTTCCCACCCTTAACATAAGGAGCCAACATATCGACAACCTTAATGCCGGTCTCCAAGGCTTCAAGCTCGGTACTCTGCTCTTCGTAAGTAGGTGCCGGACGATGAATCGGGTAGCGTTTTTTCTCACCAATCGGACCCATTTCATCAACCGGTTCGCCGATGACATTGACAATCCGACCCAATACTTCATGGCCGACAGGCATCGTCATCATCTCGCCTAAATCCCAGACTTCCATACCGCGAACCAGACCATCGGTGGAGTCCATTGCAACCGCTCGCACAGTATTCTCGCCAAGATGAGATGCAACTTCACACACCAGATTCCACTCTTCGTCGTTAAGGGATTTATTGGTAATTCGTAGAGCATTGAAAATCGGGGGCAATTTCCCTTTTTCGAACACTACGTCAACAACAGGACCAATGACCTGGGTTATTTTGCCAATATTCTTATCGCTCATTCCCTAGTACCTCTTATTCAATTTTATCACTAAAATATTTAAATCCGAGAACCTGATTTATTAATTAAGCGCTTCCGCGCCGCTGACAATTTCCATCAATTCCGTGGTAATCGCAGCTTGTCGGGCCCGGTTATAGAGCAGCGTCAGTTTGGCTGTCATCTCAGTAGCATTATTGGTTGCGGAATCCATGGCCGTCATCCGCGAACCATGTTCACTGGCAATCGATTCCAACAACATACTGAACATCTGCGTATAGATATAACGCGGAATAATATCCGCTAACAGAGCATCTTCGGATGGTTCATAGAGATACTCTACCGGAACCTCATCCTCGGCCAGGGTTTTAGGCTCAAGCGGAAGAAGGCGTTTGACAACAATATTCTGGGTCATGGCCGACTTGAACTCGGTATAAGCTACATAAACGGCATCGATTTCGCCTTCAACATAACGATCAATCACAGGACGGGCTATTGCTTCAGCCTGACTGAAACTGGTGCTTCCGGGATTGAGTTCCTCAGTTTTAAACTCCCAGTTGCGACGCCGGTAGTAATCTCGGGCTTTGCGGCCCACAACGCTCATGACAACTTCTTCACAACCCTCTTTCTTCTCTCTCAGGAAATTATCCGCCGCTTTGGTCACATTAGTGTTGAACCCTCCGCACAATCCCCGATCCGAAGTGATCACCAACAACTCGATCTTCTTTTCATCTCGACGCTGAAGCAAAGGATGTTTGCCGGGTTTCACACGAACCGCAAGACTGGCCAGCACATCACTCATTTTGCTGGCATATGGACGCGCCTGAACGACACCATCCTGCGCCTTTTTTAATTTAGAAGCGGCCACCATCTTCATGGCTTTAGTGATCTGCTGCGTGCTCTTGACGCTGCTTATGCGCTTTCTGATATCTTTTAGATTTGCCATCTATCTATAATCCTGCTTCAGCCAAAGTCTTTACGCACCAAGCTCCGATTCAGTGTGAATCGGAGGATCCAAAAACGGAAAGCCTTAAGGTTTAAAAACCTCTTTAAAGGCCTTTAAAACATCGTCGATCTTGGCTTTAAGGTCATCATCAAGATTCTTTTTCTCTCTCAGCTCATCCATTACTGAACAGTAGTTTGCAGTGACAAAATCATTGAGTTCGGCTTCATAACGAAGTAAAACCGAGACATCATATTCGTCAACATAACCATTATTCGCGGCATAAATGATAAGCACCTGTTTTTCCAGAGGAAACGGCGAATATTGATCCTGTTTAAGAATCTCAACCAGACGGGCACCACGGGCCAGCATCGCCTGAGTCGTTTTATCAAGGTCGCTACCAAACTGAGCGAAGGCCGCCATCTCACGATACTGAGCCAAATCGAGACGCATGGTTCCGGCTACCTGTTTCATAGCCTTAACCTGAGCCGCACCCCCAACCCTCGAAACCGAGAGTCCGACGTTAATTGCCGGCCGGATACCGGAATAGAAGAGATCAGATTCAAGAAAGATCTGGCCATCTGTAATCGAAATAACGTTGGTCGGGATATAGGCGGCAACATCACCGGCCTGGGTTTCAATGATAGGCAATGCAGTCAAAGACCCCCCCCCCCGTTCATCACTCATTTTCGCGGCTCTTTCCAGCAACCGCGAATGAACATAAAAAACATCCCCTGGATAAGCTTCACGTCCCGGCGGGCGGCGCAACAAGAGAGAAAGCTGACGATAAGCAACAGCTTGCTTGGAAAGATCATCGTAAATGATCAGAGCGTGCTTTCCATTGTCACGAAAGTATTCACCCATCGTAACTCCGGTATAGGGAGAGATGAACTGCAAAGGTGCCGGATCACTGGCGGTCGCCGCAACCACGGTCGTATACTCCATAGCCCCAAACTCTTCAAGCTTGGCCACAACCTGGGCAACGGTCGAACGTTTTTGACCAATCGCTACATATATACAGTAAACATCGGTATCTTTCTGATTGATGATTGTATCAATGGCAACTGCGGTTTTACCGGTCTGGCGGTCACCAATGATCAGTTCGCGCTGGCCACGGCCAATCGGAACCATGGAGTCAATGGCTTTGAGGCCTGTCTGCAGAGGTTCATGAACCGACTGACGATCAACAATGCCGGGAGCTTTAATTTCGACCCTGCGGCTCAGGTCAGTATCGACCGGCCCCTTACCATCAATCGGCTGTCCCAAAGCATTAACGACCCGCCCTAAAAGAGCTTCGCCAACCGGAACCTCAACAATCCGTCCCGTCCGTTTTACTTCGTCGCCTTCGCTGATTTCAGTATCCTCACCGAAGAGAACCGCTCCCACATTATCTTCTTCAAGGTTAAGAACCATTCCATAGATGTCATGAGGAAAAAGTAGCAACTCTCCAGCCATGGCATTTTCAAGTCCGTAGATACGTGCGATACCATCACCAACCGTTAAGATGGTTCCGGTTTCACTGACCTCGACTTTCTTTTCATAGTTTTCAATCTGATCTTTGATAATCTGGCTTATCTCTTCAGCGCGTAATTCCATGGCCTCTTACAACTCCCTAAAAACAGTTCTTAATAAAGGTAACCGTTCCAAATTCCCTGTTCAAAACTTCAAACAACCAATCAAACGGGTTGTCATTTCTTTTGTATTACAATAATACCCCTAAGCTCGAAGGACCTCACCAAAACGATCCAGCTGAGTTCTGACACTGCCATCGTAAACCATGCCACCGTAGCGGGCCACTATCCCACCTATAAGCGACTCATCGACTTCCACTTCGAGCTCAACCTTTTTGCCGGTTAGTCGTGAAAACTCTTTGCGAAGATCTTTTAAGGATTTTTTATCCAACGCTACAGCACTTGTGACTTCGACCTTCATACGTCCTTGAGCAGCATCGGCCAGGGTGCTGAAATTTTCAGCAACCAAAGCAACATAGGCGATCTTGTTCTTCTCAACCAAGATACTAAGCAGGCTACGCAACTGCGATGAAACCTCAAGTTTATCGAGAATCGAATTTAGGACACTCTTACGCTCTACAACCTCAAACACTGGATTGTAAAGAACTCCACATAACTCAGTTTGCGCACTCAGAAACGCTACAAACTCACTCAACTCTGTCTGCGCTTCGAGCAGACGACTCTGTTCCTGAGCTAAAGCAAAATACGCCTTAGCATATCTCTTAGCAATAATGTCGCGAATCAACTTAAGCTCCTACCACTTTTTCCAGATAGTTTTCGACCATGCGCTGGCGATCGGCATCACTGACATTTTCAGTCACCAAGCGTTCCGCTACTTCAACCGCTAAACGGGCCGCCTCATTACGTAAAGTGCGCTGGGCCGTAGCCACTTCCTGATCCGCCATCTGTCGAGCCTGCAGCTTGAGTTTTGCAACTAAAGTCTCAGTCTCTTGGCGCATTCTCTCTTTTTCACGTTCAGCCTCGTCCTGAGCCTTTTTTTCCATGGCCTGCAGTTCACTGTCAAGACCAGCAAGCCGGTTCTGAAATTCGCTATAGATCTTCTCAGCGGCAGCCTTCGCCTCTTGCGCTTCCTGAACCCCCTTCAATAGGGTTTCACGACGCCCGGCAAAAAATTCGCGAACCGGCTTGCCGGCAAATTTAATTACCACCCAGAGCAAAACTCCAAGGTTAAGCACGCGCCAGAGAAAATCCTTGAGCAAGGGCATCGGATTCTCAATCAGCAAGGTAAAAAGGCTCTTATGTTCGGCCCCGCCATGCTCCGCAGCCCCAACTAACGTGGCTGCTAACCCAACCATAAAAACAATCAGCAGGATTTTTCCGATTCTACTCTTTACTCGACTCTTCATCCCGTCTTATCCCTTAAAATCTTACAGCAGGTTAAATTTGTCTATCTAGAATCTTGCCGGCAATATTGCGCGCCAGACTATCAACATTCGAAACCAGCTCTTTACGTACAATCTCAGTATCTTGCTGAACCCGCTCTTTAGTGGACTCAACTTGAGACAAGGCCTCTTCACGAGCCGTCTCCATCAGTGCTTTAGACTCCTTTGCTGCACTCTCACGGATAGCCGAAGTGCGCGCGAAGAGCTTCTCTTTTGCGGCGGTAAGCTTGCCCTGATATTCGCTCTGACTGGTTGTGGCCTTAGCCTGAAGATCTTCAGCTCCGGCAAAAGTCCCCTCTACTTTGGCTTGCCTGGCATCAATTACCCGCAAAACCGGCTTAAAGAGGAAAAAGTGCAAGAAAACCATCAGGGCTACAAAAATACCCCACTGAACCAGCAATGTCGCATTAAGATCAATCACAGCGCTCTACTCCAAAATCTTATAGGATTCCGATATTCAAAATAACACCGGTGATCATTACCGGAATGCCCGCATACCTAAAGTCATCCAATTCACTCTCCAAAGCCGTTAACAAGCTTTAGTAAAGTAAATTTCAGTGCCCAAAGCGGGCGCATAGTTATCATACCGCAGCTTTCCAAGTCAAGTTTTTTTTCCCATCATTTAATTTACTCTAAGAGTCTAATTTTACTAAAAAAATATCTTGACAAAAATTCATCAAAAGTTGTATTTTTGCTATATAACTTCATTTTATAATATTTTATACAATCGGCAAAAAATGAACCATGATAGCTCTACCAACCGAACCAAGCCTTACACACCTCTTACCTCTTACCAACCCGTCTTTTCGCAAAGGCGAGTTGAGCAGGTTAGACATTTTACCCTAGCCTTCGTTCTCCTCTTACTTTTCTGGCTCCTGCTTTCCGGGCACTACGATGTTTTTCATATCGTAATCGGCGTTCTCTGTTGCCTGCTGGTCTCCTACACATCCAGTGATTTCCTCTTTGTCCACGTTGGGGCTGATGACACCCACCTCATTATCCCGCGCCTACTCACTTATATTCCTTGGCATCTTTATCAAATAGTCGTCTCCAACATCTACTTAGCAAAATTAGTCTTTTCACCACTCGATCGACTTACCCCCCGCATTATGCCTTACCAGACTAAATTAACCAATGGCCTGGCCTTGGTAACCTTCGCTAACTCCATCACCCTGACCCCTGGAACTATTACGATCGACCTGGACGAACACACTTTCTATATTCACGCTATTGACAGCAAAGTCGCTGATGATCTGTTAACCGGGGAGATGGAAGACCGGGTTGAGAAGGTTTTCCTGCCAGCGGCTCATGCCAAAGTGAGAGCCCGCACTATGTTGGCTGCTGAATCCAACAACCTGATTGTCAAGACCATTGTTCGCCTCTTTACTCCGTTCATTCAGATATATGGCCTCTACGTCATCGCTCACGGCCACTATTCGCCTGGTGGTGGTTTTCAGGGCGGTGTTATCCTGGCGGCCAGCGTCGTCCTTCTCGCTTTAGCCTTCGGACTAAGAAGGACAATGACCAAGGTCACTGAAAAATTGACCACTATGCTCTGCAGTAGCGGCGTCTTCATATTTGGGGGGCTTGGTCTTTTGTGCCTGTTACTGGGGGGTAATTTTCTTGATTATGAAAAACTTGATCTTTTCCTCAAGGTCGGAGCCCCTCAATCTCGCTCACTCGGAATTTTAGGTATTGAGATCGGCATCGGCATGGCGGTTATGGCCTGCATGACCTCAATCTTCTTCGATATTGCTACAGCTGGCGAACTCCCAGACGAACCCTCTGAACCCTTGACTGTAGATGATTGTGTGGCAGCAGAGGATGCGGTTAATGAATAGCTTTTTCCTTGGCATCAGCCTTTTCCTCTGCCTGCTGATTGTTCCCTGCCTCTACCGGGCGATTGTCGGGCCGACAGTTATAGACCGGATGGTGGCAGTCGGCGCCATCGGCACTAAAACCCTGATAATCCTGATTTTGATGGGTTTTCTCTATGAACGTATCGCCATGTTTATCGACATCAGTATGGTCTACGCCATCCTTAATTTTATTGGCACCCTGGCGGCAGCCCGCTATTTTGAAAACAAGGGGGAAATCTAGTTGAATATTGCCGATATAATAGCCGTAATACTTATCTGCGCAGGCTGTTTCTTCTTTATGACCGGCTCAATTGGAATCATACGTTTCCCCGATTTCTACACGCGTATGCACGCCACCGGAAAAAGCGATACTTTAGCCGTCCTCCTCTGCCTCTGCGGCCTCGCCATTCATCATGGCTTCACCCTCGACAGTATGAAACTTCTTCTAATCGCTGTCTTTGTCTTCTTTGCCAACCCCACCGGCACCCATTCGATCTGTCGAGCCGCCTTTCGCTGCGGAGTTAAGCCATGGACAAACAAGGAGAATAAACCATGATCTGGCAACTCGATATCGTTTTGCTAATCTTTATTGTGGTCTGCGCCATCGCCGCCATCAACATCAAGGATCTTTTAAGCGCCGTCATCATCCTCGGAGCCTACAGTTTTTTTATGTGCCTGCTCTGGACTGAGATGGGAGCTGTAGATGTTGCTTTTACCGAAGCCTCGGTCGGTGCCGGAATCGGTACGGTTCTCTTTATTGCCGCTGTCAACAAAACCTCCCGGAGGTCAAAGGATTGATTAAAAACTGGTTCAAACTGATCTCCTTGATTGCGGTCACCATGACCGGGGCTCTGCTGATTTACGGTACCCATGATATGCCGGCCTGGGGTGACCCCAACTCTCCGGCCAACTCTCATGTCTCGCCACGTTACATTCTTGAAGCCACCCAAAAGACGGCCACTCCCAATATCGTTTCGGCAGTCTTGGCCGATTACCGGAGCTACGATACATTAGGTGAGTCGGCGGTCATCTTCACGGCCTCAATCTCCTGTCTCTTCCTCTTACGACGGATCCGGGGAAGAAAAGAAGGAGAGGGGAAAATTTGATGCTTGAGTACATCCTTGCCAAATATAATTTCTGGATCTACGTCATCCTCATGATGATCGGCCTCTATGCCATGATGGGCAAGCGCAATCTCGTCAAAAAGCTGATCGGCATGAATATCTTCCAGACCTCAATCATCCTTTTTTTCGTCTCCATAGGGGTGAAGGCAGGTGACGCTACGGTTCCCATCCTTAAAGGAGATGGTCACGGTCATGGCGAACATCTCATCCAAGTGGCTGACTATCTCAACCCTCTGCCCCACGTTCTGATGCTGACCGCAATTGTTGTTTCGATCGCGACAACCGGGGTTGCCCTGGCAACGCTTATCCTTATATATAAACGTTACAACACTCTGGAGGAGGATGAGATCATGGCGATCAGAAAAGATGCCTCTTCATATAAAACGCAGAGATAAAACAACTACAATGGCAGTCAACCTCTAGACCTACAAAAGAACCATATTTAATGAGCGATCAGCTTCCCGCTTTTATCATAATCGCCCCGTTACTCGGGGCCTTCCTGACTCCAGTTATCGGCTGGCGCTACCGCCATCTCTGCCGCCCGTGGGCACTGATGATTCTGGCAGTCCCACTTTATGCTGCCGGTGGCGCCCTTTTGCAAGTTATCGAAAGTGGCCCCTTCGGCTACAATCTTGGCGGCTGGGCTCCTCCTTGGGGCATTGAGTACCGAATCGACCATTTAAGTGGTCTGATGCTGGTTCTAATCGCCGCCATCGGACTGCTCGCAGCAATCAGCGCCAAACCCGGAATCACAATGGATATCCGGGGTAAAGAGGCCAACTTTTATACCCTGCTACTTCTCCAGATAACCGGCCTACTGGGCATTGTCATCACCGGCGACCTTTTCAATATCTTTGTCTTTCTTGAGATCTCTTCTCTTTCAGGATACGGTCTCATCGCCCACGGTGAAGACGGGGCCCCGATGGCAACCTTTAATTATATTATTATCGGCACTATCGGTGCCAGCTTCTACCTGCTTGGCGTCGGCTATCTCTACATGGCTACCGGCTCCCTCAATATTGCCGATCTCGCAACCATCCTGCCCAACCTTTACCATTCAAAGGTAATTCTTGTTGGCTTTGCCTTTTTTACAACCGGCGTCGCCATCAAAATGGGACTCTTCCCACTCCACACCTGGATGCCGGATGCCTACACCACAGCTCCGAACCCGGTCAGCGCCCTGATTGCTCCCTTAATGACGAAGGTTGCAGCCTATCTCATGATTCGCATCATGTTTACCCTTTTCCAACCCGATTTCGCCATCTCCGTCGTACCAGTAGCGACAATTCTCGGATGGATGTCAGTAGTTGCTATTATTGTCGGTGGAATTAAAGCTTTGGCCCAAACCGATATCAAGAGAATGGTTACCTATATCATGATTGCCGAGGTCGGCTATATCGTTATGGGGATCAGCGTCATGAACCGGCCCGGCCTGACCGGTGCCATACTCCATATCGTCAATGACGCCTGCATGATCTTCTGCCTCTTTCTGATAATCGGCGCCATCTCCTACAAAGGTCACGGCCGAGAGATCTATCACTTCCAAAATCTCAATAAAAAAATGCCTTGGACGATGGCCGCATTCGTCATTACCGCTCTTTCGATGTGCGGCATTCCACCGGCCTGCGGTTTCTTTAGCAAATGGTATCTGATTTTGGGCACCATTGCAGCTAAACAGTGGGTTTTCGCGATCACTCTATTGGCCAGTAGCCTGATTAATGCAATCCTCTTCTTTCGGATCATTGAAAAAGCCTATCTCGCCCCCTTGGACAGCGGCGCTCACAGCCACGACCATGATCATGAAGAGGAAATTATCGCCCGCGATGAAGCCCCGGCGAGCCTGCTGATTCCGATCCTGATCACAACTGCGATTATCATTATCCTGGGTCCGTTTAGCGGGAAAATTATTGATCTGGTAATTCAACATGCAGTACCAGCAACATTTTAAATAGTTGTCAGTAATATTTAACAAACAGAGAACAGTGCGAACTTTGCTTCGCCCTCTATAACCGGGGACAGAACTAAGGGTCTGTCGACAACTAAAAAAGAGGATTTGTGATTTATGGGTGAGGTGATCTATTCGGCGAAACCGTTGTGGGCCGTACTGGTCTCGATGATTGCCGCTTTTCTGATCCTTTTGACTGGCGAAAAGGCCCGTAATTTAAGGGAAGGCTGGACCATCCTGGCGGCACTGATTAAATTCGTCATAGTCTTCTCCTTAATTGAACCTGTCCTCGCGGGTAAAACCATTGAGTACACCCTGATCAATCTACTGCCCGGGGTCGCCTTGCAATTTAGAGTCGATGCCTTTGGCTTGCTCTTTGGCGTGGTCGCGGCAACCTTGTGGATTCCGACCTCTTTCTACTCCATCGGCTATGTCAGAACCCTTAATGAACACGGCCAGAGCCGCTACTTTTTCAGCTTTGCCATGTGCCTCTCTTCGGCGATCGGTGTCGCTTTTGCCGGCAACCTTCTGACCTTGCTGATCTTCTACGAGATTCTGACGATCGCAACCTGGCCCCTGGTTATTCATCATGAAGATGAAAGTGCGATCATGGGGGGCCGTAAATATCTGATCTATACCTTGACCGCTGGCTGCACCCTGCTTCTGGCAATCGGCATCACCTACTCGTTAGCGGGAACCCTCGATTTTACTGGCGGCGGCTTTCTTGCCGGTCACGGTACTCCTGGATTATTAATCCTGCTGCTTGTCATGTTTATTGCGGGTTTCGGAGTCAAAGCCGGAATCATGCCTTTTCATGAGTGGCTTCCGTCAGCCATGGTCGCCCCGACCCCGGTCAGCGCCCTGTTGCATGCAGTAGCCGTAGTTAAAGCCGGGGTTTTTGGCTGTGTCCGGGTCATTCTTTTTGTTTTTGGCCCGGAACTTCTGCATCAGCTTGGCGTCTGGACAATACTTGCCGGAGTTGTCGCCTTTACGGTCGTAGTTGCTGGGCTTTTAGCTTTGGGACAGGATCACCTGAAACGACGACTCGCCTTTTCAACAATCAACAATCTTGCCCTGATAATTTTAGGCGTCAGCCTTTTGAGCAAAAATGCGATGACCGGTGGCATCCTCCATATCGCCAACCACGCTTTCATGAAGATCACCCTCTTCTTCTGCGCCGGAGCGATCTATGCCAAAACCCACAAGGATCACGTCAGTCAACTCGATGGGCTCGGGCGGCAGATGCCTTTCACTTTTGCCGCATTTACGATTGCGGCTATGGGACTTTCCGGAATCCCACCGGTCAACGGTTTTATCAGCAAATGGTTTCTCTGCTTAGGCGCTGTTGAAACCCATCAGATCATTTTTCTCTTTGTCATTCTGACCAGTGCCATGCTTGATGTCGCCTTCTTCTTTCCTATAATCTACAACGGCTACTTCAAAAAACCACTGCCCGATGTGGCCGCAAAAATCGATGAGGCACCCATGATAATGGTAATTCCTTTATGCCTGACCGCCCTCTTTTCGATTGTTTTCGGGATCATGCCTAACGCCTTCCTCAACTTCTTCAACATTGTCCGGCTCGCCGTGACTAACGTTCTCGGAGGATGAGATGAAAACTACCCGACGGCGAATCATGCTGGCAGCAATAGTTGTGGTCTTTCTCTTAGGATTTATATTCCCCAATCCGCACCCCCATTTCTGGTGGCAGAAGATCCCCGTATTCGACATTTTCTTCGGTTTTTTCGGCTCGATCCTGCTGATTGTCTTCGCCAAGTGGCTTGGCCATAACTGGTTGCTGAAGGACAAGGATTATTACAATAATGATTAATATACCACCAGCCTTTATCTATATTATCGGCGCACTGCTGATCCCGCTGGTTCGTTTGCGGCGGTTGCAGCAAGCCCTGGCCCTGCTGATCCCGCTGCTTGCCATGGGCACTCTTTTGCAAATGCAACAAGGAGTCTACTGGCAAGTTCAGTTTCTTGACTATGAACTGATCTTGGGTCGAGTTGACCGCTTAAGCCTGCTCTTTGCCTATATCTTCGTTATCATCTCCTTTATCAGTATGGTTTACGCCATCCACATCAAGGAGATGGGCCAACATGTAGCAGCCTACCTCTATGTCGGCAGCACTTTAGGGGTAGTCTTTGCCGGCGATCTCTTTTCGCTCTTTTTCTTCTGGGAAGTTATGGCCGCAGCCTCGGTCTTTCTGATCTGGTACAACAAAACTCCAACCTCACTAGCGGCCGGTTTTCGCTATGCCATGGTTCATCTTTTTGGCGGCGCGATCCTTTTAGGCGGGATTGTCATGCAGGTTTCAACTACCGGCTCGATCGCCTTTAATCCTTTTGACCTGAGTACGCTGTCAGCCAAATTCATTCTTTTCGGCTTCCTTATCAATGCTGCGGTGCCGCCCCTACACGCCTGGCTGCCAGACGCCTACCCTGAAGGAACCATTACCGGCAGTGTCTTTATGACCGCCTTCACAACTAAAAGTGCAGTCTATGTGCTGGCCCGGGGCTTTGCCGGAACTGAGCTTCTGGTCTGGCTCGGGGCGATCATGACCCTCTACGGGGTTATCTATGCGGTCATTGAAAAAGATATCCGCCGCCTCTTAGCCTACCACATCGTCAGCCAGGTCGGCTACATGGTCTGCGCCGTCGGACTCGGCACTGAAATGGCAATCAACGGAGCCGGGGCCCACGCTTTTTGCCATATTATCTATAAAGCAGTACTCTTTATGGGTATGGGCGCGGTTATTTACGTGACCGGCCGCCGCAACATCCTCGACCTTAAAGGCCGCAATCTCTATAAAAAAATGCCGATTACCCTGGTACTCTATATGGTCGGGGCTTTCTCGATCTCAGCGGTGCCCCTTTTTAACGGTTTTGTCAGCAAAACCATGATTGTGGCGGCCGCCGGTTACAGCCATCGCCCGGTCATTGAACTGATGCTGCATCTGGCTTCGGTGGGTACCTTTTTAAGTGTCGGCCTTAAACTCCCCTGGGGGGTTTGGTTCGGCAAACCGGACGGTAGCGAAGATGAGATTGCTGATGTCAAAGATCCACCTTTAAATATGCAGCTGGGCATGGGCTTAGGGGCCCTGTTATGTATAATCACAGGAATTTTTCCGCAAACTCTCTATAAAATATTGCCCTACGAAGTTCACTTTCACCCCTACGCCCCGAGCCACGTCGTCGCCTCACTGCAACTGTTACTGCTGACTCTTGCCGGTTTCTGCCTCTACACCAACAAACTTATGGCCGGCAAAAAATCTATATCTCTTGATACCGACTGGTTTTACCGCAGCTTCGGCTACGCCGTACTCCTCTTTTGCACATACCCATTAAACCGCCTGCGTAATCTCATCAAGGCAGCTTTTGCCAATAAAACCGAGAGCGCTGTACGCTTAAGCAAACACCCTTACGCCCTGCTCGAAATTGTCTGGTATGCAATTATCGGTCAGGAAAAATCGATCACCGAACTCCTCCAGCGCCCTTATGACGAAAAGGATTACCGAATCCCGGTCGGTATCGGGGTCTGTGCCTCCCTGATTTTTCTCTTTCTTTATGCCCTGATCTATATGCGGGTCGCAGGATAAATTAAAAACCCCATTCACTATGATGACAAAAAAATGGCCACAACCTTTAACACTTTAGGTTGTGACCATTTTTTTCAAACCCTTACATTTTTTTCAGTTACAACCCTCACTAACGATTTCAATACGACCCTTCTTAAAGGTCAACGGATAGAGTTGTTTGGCAATCTCACCATCGCCAAGAGTGGTCGTAAGTCCGGATGCCAGTGGCAGATTTCGACAATTAACCAAGGCCTGACGCCAAAGTTCAGCATCAAATTCAGATCCGAGTTCGGCACTCAGGCTTCGAATCAACATGATCGTATCAAAGCCGTAGGTTTCCAGCAGACCTGGTGCAGTACCTTTATAAAGTGCCGAAAAACGTTCCTGAAAGTCCGTGAGTTCCGCCGCTGCACCATCGCAATTTAAACATAGAGCATCAACAAAGAGCGCACCATCTGCATATTCGGCGGCCGAAGCCAAAAGCTCTTTGCTGTTCCAGTAGCGCCCGCCCAGCAAACAATACTCCTCAAGGTCGTAAAAAGCGAGTTGAGGAATCAGCAGCTCCAGGGTCTGGGCCCGATCGGGCACAACGATAGCCTCAAAATCACAACCGAGCAGGGGCCGCGGCATAAGTTCATCCTCTTTTGCAAAAAGATCAAACTCTTCACCCTCGATACCAATTTCACGAGCCAACTGAGCCAGCTTATCCTCTTCTTCTGGGCCAACTTCGCCCTTCTCCGCTTGCCGCTGACGCTC
>DAOWIX010000129.1 GCA_030640695.1 Deltaproteobacteria bacterium
ATCCAGCTCTACTTCCGAAAGATCTTCTGATTGTTTCTCTGCACTGCTTGAGGTTCCCATAAAATCAAGCTTGCGCAGAGTAATATAGCGATGAATGGTATTTTGCAGTTCCCGAATGTTTCCCGGCCAAGAGTGATTGTACATGGCCTTCTGGGCTTTTAGCGACAAGGGCAAGAGTGCCTCTTTACCATTACTTCCATACTCCTTTATAAAGTGCTCAAGCAACAGAGGGATATCTTCTTTGCGTTCACGAAGTGGAGGAAGAGATATGGGAATTATATGGATACGGTAGAAGAAATCCTCCCGCATGAATCCTTTTTTGACATGATCCTGAAGATTACGGTTAGTGGCGGCGATTATACGCACATCAGGTTTTTCTAATGCACTCCCACCCACCGGCATATACCCACCCCCCTCCAAGGCTCGCAACAACTTTACCTGATTGTTCAGCTCAAGTTCGCCAATTTCATCTAAAAACAGGGTTCCCCCATCAGCCTGGCTGAGAAATCCGCCTTTATCACGTACGGCTCCAGTAAAAGCCCCTTTTTTATAGCCAAAAAATTCACTCTCAAAAAGGTTTGGCGGGATGGCACCGCAGTTAACCGGTATGAAGTTTTTATTATTGCGCCGGCTGTTATCATGAATTGCCCGAGCCACCAACTCCTTACCGGTGCCCGATTCACCGTAAATTACAACATTGGCATCTGTCGTAGATGCGTTTAAAATCAACTCGTAAACACTCTGCATGGCCACGCTCTTGCCGATGATGTTGCTGAACTTGTAGCGGTCTTTGATATTTGAACGAAGCAGCAAGTTTTCATGACGAAGATGCTTTTCACTCTCCTGCAAAGCCTCACGATTACGGCGCGGCTCGGTAATATCGGTAATTATTCCTTCAACGTACTTGAGTTCACCAATTGCGTCGTAAATTGGACGGGCATGCATCGAAACCCAAACCCGACTACGATCTTTTCGGTAGAATTCAACCTCAAACCCGTTAACTACTTCATCTTCCATAAGCAACCTTGAAAACTCCTGGCGCTGGCTAGAGTCAACATAAAGATCTTGTCCCACAGTCTCAATACTTCTTTTCATATCTTCCTCGGATTCATATCCAAGGGTTCTAGCAAATGCGGGGTTAATACTCACAATCTTGCCCTCATGAGAGACCTGAAAGATGCCTTCAACCGCATTTTCATAGATGCTGCGATATTTTATCTCGGCCCTCTTGACCTGATCAAAAAGCTTGGCATTCTCGATCGAGATAGCGATCTGGGAAGATATAATTTGCAACATCTCCATTTTTAAAGAGGTAAAGACGCCGGCAACCAGACTGTTTTCCAAATAGAAGATCCCAACCATCTTGGCTTTGTGAAGAATCGGAACGCATAAAATTGATTTTGACTGGCGCGATTGAATATGTGGATCATCATTGAAGCGGACATCTTTTAAAGCATCGTCCAAAACAATAACTTCACGACTCTCGGCAACATGGCGGACGATGGTGCTAGAAAGATTCTCCTCTGCAAAGGGAATTGGTGGGCTCACTACAAGACTACCCTGCTCAGTCGTACCACGAGCACCAACCAGAAGTCTGCCGTCAGATTCCAGGATTAAATAGACACTTTGGGCTCCGGCATTTTCGATCATAATGGTGATTAACATTGAGAGCAGCTTATCAAAGTCAATTTCACTGGAGATTGCCTGAGATACCCTGATCATAGCTGTAATATTCAATTCTTTCATATTTTCTCTCAATGATGGTAGCGGTTGAAGGGTGCACGAACCTGATAGACATAAAAACTTAGTGACTTTTCAGCTAACTAACCTGCAAATTCAGGGTACACAATCCCGATTTCATTCAAGCGCCCCTCATCTTTTCTGAGATGAGCTAAAAAGTGCCCATAAGGTGTCACATTTGGCATAATATAGTATTCTCCAATAAAATCAAGTAAATAAACCTTCACCACACCAAACAGGGCCAACAATGGCACACCTGCTGCTTCCCATTCAGCACCTGCAAACCCAACGATCAAATTCTAAATGCGAATTTCTTTCATAAACTTAAATATACAAAATTCCTAGAAAAGCCCAAATCAAGCCCTGACCCAACATAACGAACATACTGATATCACATGATTCCGGGATGACGTTTCAAGATGATTCCAGACTTTTTTACGAGGGTATCGAAAGAGATAAAAAACGAAAAAATCAGCCGATTGCAGTAAGATACAGCGTAAGTGATATTTTAGCATGGCACGCATGTTGCGAACATTAGGAATTTTTCATACTTCTATGTTGCAATAATTAGAAAATTGTTTTATGAAAGTAAAGGATAACCGTGATGCTGCTTTGCAAAGCCGGTTTTTCATTATATTAAGGTTTTTAATTTCAAGGAGGAGAGGTTATGAGGCAAGAGCAATTTAGCAAAAGAGTTTTCCAGAAGTTCATGGTCAGTTGTTTGATCATGATGTTTGCAGGACTCCTGTGGTTCAGCCCACAAGCCCAGGCGTTCACAGCCTTTGAAAATGATGCAGTCAGGATCCAACTTGACTCAACCATTTCCTACGGTTTGATGTGGCGCGTCGAGGATCGAAATAAGGATATTATCGGCCTTGCCAACGGCGGCACCAAACACTCTGTTAACTATGATGACGGTAACCTAAACTACAGCACAGGCCTCATCAGCAACGCCTTGAAGATAACCTCAGACCTTGATATCGATGCTGGCTGGTTTGGAGCCTTTGTTCGAGCTTCAGCCTTTTATGATTATGAAAATGAGAACGGGGAGCGCGGTAGAACTGACCTGACCGGTGACGCCCGGGATGCGGTAGGTAGGGATATTAGCCTTCTTGACGCATATATTTGGATTACCAACGAAGTAGCAGGCATGCCCTTCCAGATTCGCTTAGGTGACCAGGTTGTGAGTTGGGGCGAGTCTACTTTTATTCAGAACAGCATCAATTCGATTAACTCCGTGAACGTTGCTAAACTTCGGGTACCGGGAGCCGAACTAAAAGAAGGTTTGACCCCTGAAGGAATGATCTGGGCGACTATCAGTCCAACTGAAAATTTTTCGATCGAAGCTTTCTATGAGTATGATTGGGAAGAGACCAAACTCGACCCTATGGGTACCTATTTCAGTGGCGCTGACTTCATCGGAGAGGGTGCCTATAAACTGATGTTAGGTTTTGGCGCGGTTCCGGATATGGGTGATGCTTCGGTTGAAGATACTTTTATGGCCGTACCCAGAGGGAAAACGGAAGATGCCGACAGTCAGGGGCAATATGGTGCGGCCTTAAGATATTACTCAGAGGCCCTCCATAATACTGAATTCAGTTTCTACGCCATGAACTACCATAATCACATTTTCAACATGAACGTGCAAACCGGGGACATGGCCGCCCTCCAACAAGCTGGTGCTGCGGGTGCAGCCGCGGGAGGAGCCGCTGCAATGGCAGTTTACCAGAAGTACGGAGTTGCCCCCGGTACCGATCCGCAGGTAGATGCGATAGCTGCAGCAACAGGTAAAGCCGTCGGAAACGCTTACGCAGTCGACTCATACGGCAAAAGCTCTTCATACTCTACCGTTTATGAAGAAGATCTGAAACTCTACGGTGTGGGTTTCAACACCGAGGTCGCCAGTATCGGTTGGCAGGGTGAAATCTCTTACCGACCTGACGCACCTTTGCAGATCGATGACCTTGAGCTTCTGCAAGCTTTCCTCTCTCCGCTTAATCCGGTTTACGGCCAAACCGGTCAGTTGGGGCAGGTGGCTCCCGGCGATTTAATCACAGGTTTTATTGAAAGAGACATCATCCAGCTGCAAACAACTTTGACCTATCTTTTGCCTCCGATCTCCTGGCTTGGTTCAAAAGGTGGTGTAATCTTGGGTGAAATCGGCTGGGAGCATATCTGTAGTATGCCGAGCAAAGATAAATTGCGTCTCGAAGGGCCGATGACATCAACCCCTGGCGGGGCTGCGGGAGCGGCCGCCCTCGGTCAACCGCAAGAGAGTTCAAGTCATTTTGCCGACGCCGACTCCTGGGGTTACCGGATTTTGGCCAAACTTGATTACTTTAACGTTATTGGACCAATTGGTCTAAGTCCTCGTATTGGTTGGTCACATGATGTTGATGGTGTCAGCCCATTAGGTGGCCCCTTCCTCAACGATCGGAAAGCGATAACCTTAGGTCTTACGGCAAACTATCTTTCGTCTTGGACGGCTGACGTAAGCTATACCAACTATTTTGGTGCCGACGCATATAATGCCATTAATGACCGGGATTTCATCGGCTTTAATCTCAAATACAGTTTTTAATATAAGGAGAATCAATATGCGAAAAACCATTGGAGTTCTTACTGTTTTGCTGTTCACCGTGATGCTTTGCGCATCCGGTGTACAAGCTAAGATTTCGGCCGATGATGCGGGCCGCCTGGGCAAAGACCTTACTCCTGTCGGCGGCGAGACGGCCGGCAATGCTGCGGGAACGATTCCGGCTTGGACTGGCGGCATCACCCAACCCCCGGCCAACTATAAACCTGGCGACCATCACCCAGATCCTTTTGCCGACGATAAGGTACTGTTCAAAATTAACAAGGCTAATATGGCGCAATACGCCGATCAGCTTACAGAAGGACATAAAGCCTTGCTGGAGGCGGATGAAAACTATTTTCTCAATGTCTATCCCACTCACCGCAGTGCATCATTTCCTCAGCGGATCTATGACGCGACTGCAAGGATTGCCCAGACCGCAACTTTGACGGAAGATGGCAACGGTATTTTAAATGCCGGCGAAGGACTGCCTTTCCCAATTCCTGAAAATGGCCTGGAAGCCATATGGAACCACTTGGTTCACTTTCGCGGCAGCTATATCGACCGCACCTTTGTCTATTCACCCGTCACCAGAGGAGGAGGCTACAACCTCGGCACAGAGAATACCAAAGTCCGCTGGGAGTACAATCTGCCGGGCATGACGGAAGAAAAAATGGACAACGTAATCTTATATTTTTTACAGCATCTGCTGGGGCCGCCAAGGGTTGCCGGACGTATGCTGTCCGTTCATGACACTTTGAACCAGAGCAAGGAGGCTCGTAAAGCCTGGACCTATAATCCTGGTCAACGTCGCGTTCGCCGGGCTCCTCAGGTCGCTTTTGACACCCCCGGTACCGGAGCTGACGGCTTGCGGACGATGGATGATTACGAAATGTACAACGGTAGCCCCGAGCGCTATGATTTTAAAATCCTGGGCAAGAAAGAGATGTATATCGCTTACAACTCCTACAAACTTCACAGCGACGAGTTAAAATATAAAGATATCATTCAACCAATGCACTACAATCCCGACTACCTGCGTTATGAACTGCACCGGGTCTGGGTGATAGAGGCCAATCTTAAAAAGGGCACCCGCCATATCTACAAAAAACGGGTGTTCTACCTTGATGAAGACACTTGGGCCGTTGTTGCTACCGACAAATATGATAATCGTGATCAGTTGTGGCGTTTTTCCGAAGCGTTTGTCATGAACTATTATGATGTACCATGTTCATGGAGTACATCCGAAGTGCATTACGACCTGCCAGCAGGACGCTATGTTTTCTACTACCTCGACAACGAAGAGAAAAACACTTACATTTTTGACGAAACTTTCGCAATTAAAGACTTTTCACCCAGTGCCCTGCGACGGGGCGGGAAACGCTAAATTATCACTCATGATAAAAAACCCCGTCCCTGCAACTTGTGAGGGACGGGGTTTTTTACAGGAAAAAAATGAACTTTCCAGCTAAATACTTTTTTCAGGTCGGGGAACATGTCGCCCATGCTTTACTTTTGCTACTAGTGTTCTTTAGCATCATAACTAACTCAAGCTTTGCCAGTCAAACTGAAAGGGCCCTCCTTACGCCGCTGGCGGCAAAGTCACTGATACTTGATCTTGCTAATGCTGGCCAACGCACCGTTGCCGTAGGCTGGCGTGGACATATTCTTGTATCTGAAGATGATGCTCAATCGTGGCAGCAGGTTGAAGCTCCGACTAAAAGTATGCTGACCAGCGTTTATTTCTTAGACAAACTGCAGGGCTGGGCCGTTGGCCATGGTTCAGTTATCCTCGGGACTGAAGATGGAGGCCAAAACTGGAAACTCTTAAGCGCTTCTCCAGAAGAAGAGAGACCTCTATTTGATGTGATAGTCACCGACGAATATGGTTTTGCCATCGGGGCTTATGCCAAGTTAATGATCTCTAAGGACGGCGGCAAAAACTGGACACCTGGTGAGTTTGTCATTGAAAAGAGTATCGAAGAAGCAAACCAGGAATTAGACGATGAAGAGTCCTTTCCATTTGATTTTCATCTTAATGGTATTGCCCGCAGTGCAACTGGGACTCTCTATATCGCGGCTGAAGCCGGCTATCTTTTTCGTTCTGACAATAATGGTAGAACCTGGAAAGAGTTACCGTCTCCATATGGGGGATCTTTTTTTGGAATTTTACCTCTGGAGGGCAAAACCTTGCTGGTTTACGGCTTACGGGGGCATATCTTTCGCTCCGAAGACGGAGGAGAGAGTTGGGAACAGATCGAAACCGGAACCACAGCTCTGTTAACTGATGCAACTCGACTATCTGACGGCACCACAGTGATTACCGGGATGGCCGGAGTGATTCTTATAAGCTCGGACAGAGGGCGAAGCTTCACCCTGCAACAACCCGACCGGATATCCCTGACCTCTGCTATCACCACCAAGGCCGACACCTTAGTGGTTGCCGGGGAAAGAGGATTTAAGACTGTCAACAAAACCCTATATCAAGTCTCTCCTGAATCCGACACAGCCGGAAGCAAACAATAAATCTAAAAGGTCGAAAGGGTCAAGTAGATCCCTTATTTCGATTCCACTCTCTAAACTGTAAAGGCTATTTAGCGATGTTTTCTCGTTTTATCCCAGCTGCTGAAGCTCTCATTTTCCGTAATCGGCTTCCTATAATAATAATCTTTGGCCTGATAACCCTTTTTATGGGCTATTCAGCCAGCAATCTAAAGATTGATGCCGGCTTCACCAAACTTGTGCCGATGGAGCACGAGTTCATGAAGACTTACGTCCGCCACCAAAAAGAGTTCGGTGGGGCCAACAAAATTATCGTTGCCCTGGCACCCAAATCGGGAGACATCTTCACACCCGAATTTTTCACTGCAATCCAAAAAGTAACCGATGAAATCTTCTTTCTGCCTGGAGTTGATCGCAGCCGGGTAATTTCAATATTTACCCCTAACGCCCGTTTTACTGAGGTAACAGAAGAGGGGTTTGCCGGAGGATCCCTGGTTCCGGCAGATTTTGCCCCCAACCATGAATCCCTGGAAAAAGTTCGCACAAACCTACTTAAATCAACCCATATCGGTCGACTCGTGGCTAAGGATTTTACAGCGGCTCTGATTAAAACCGATTTGATGGAGCTTGACCCCCAGACTGGAAAAAAACTGAATCTTCTTCAGGTCGCCAAACTTCTTGAAGATATCCGCGAAAAGTATCAGAACGAAAACCTTGACGTCCATATCATCGGTTTTGCCAAGGTTATGGGCGATATGACTGATGGTGCATCTCGGGTCGTTCTCTTTTTTGGTGTAGCCTTTTTAATAACGGCTTTGCTGGTCTTCTTTTACACCCTTTCAGTACGCCGAACTACGGTTCTTCTTGGGGTTGCCTTAATTGCCGTGATCTGGCAGCTGGGCCTGCTGCCACTCTTAGGGTTCGGTATCGATCCCATGGGCATCCTGGTTCCATTTCTGGTTTTTGCCATCGCCGTGAGCCACGGCATCCAAATGGTCAGTGCCAACTCGGCCGGGCTCTTTGCCGGGAAAACCCCGCTTGAATCAGCCAAAAACAGCTTTAGCTCCCTTTTAATCCCGGGGCTTACGGCTCTGGCCACCGACACCATCGGTTTCGCTACTATCTTTCTAATCAAAATCCGCATCATCCAGGAGATGGCGATGACTGCCGGTATTGGGGTTGCTGTTATTATCCTGACCAACCTTATCCTCTTGCCGGTGGTCCTCTCTTATGTCAGTGCCAACGAAAAATACCGGCAGAAATTGAAGAAAAAAGCCACCCTGATGGAGCCGATCTGGCGCAAGCTCTCCGCCGTTGCCAGTCGGCCGGTTGCAACCGGTATCATTATTTTCTGCCTGCTTTTGGCTCTTCTTGGCGTCTGGAAGGCGGGAGATATTAAGATCGGTGACACCCAGGCCGGAGTCCCCGAACTGCGCCCCGACTCACGCTATAATCTTGATACCGCTTTTATCACGAAAAAATTCTCTATCGGCCTGGATATTATGTCGATTTTTGTCGAGGGTGGGAAAGCTGACGCTTTTATCAATTGCGAAAACCTGGTCGAGTTGGATGACTTTGAATGGTATCTGGCCAACGTCGAAGGGGTTCAGTCTACTATGAGCATGGGTAAATATCTACGTTATGCCAATTCCGGCTGGAACGAAGGTGCACCCAACTGGCGAGTTCTTCCGACCAATGAACCCTCAATTGCCAGCTGCCTTATTTCTATCAGTAGCTCGAGCGGACTCATGAATGCTGACGCCAGTGTTATGCCAATCTACCTGTTTACCAAGGATCATACGTCCGAAACTATCGCCAAAATTGTTACGGCCGCACGAGAATATTGCAATAACCATCTGCCTTTATGTAACTGTATGAAAATCACCCTGATGGGTAACAATCTCGGCGTCATGGCGGCTACCAACGAAGAGGTTCAGGCTTCCCAAACCCCGATTCTACTCTATGTATACGGGGCTGTTATTCTATTTTGCCTGATCGCCTTTCGTTCAATTCGGGCAGTTCTCTGTATTTTACTCCCTCTGGCGTTAGTCTCCCTGCTGGGATACGCCTTGATGGCAATTATGGGTATCGGTTTAAAAGTCAACACCTTGCCGATTATCGCCTTAGGGGTTGGCGTCGGGGTTGACTACGGAATCTATATTTACGCCAGTTTTAAATCAATCCTGCAAAGGGGAGAGTCCTTCCGCAAAGCCTATGAGATGACGCTGGACATAACCGGAAACGGGGTTTTGGTGACAGCTTTCAGTTTGGCCATCGGGGTCGCCACTTGGATATGGTCCCCTCTGCAGTTCCAGGCCGACATGGGGATTCTATTAACTTTTCTCTTCCTCGTCAATATGCTCGGTGCCGTATTTGTCTTACCGGCTTTGGCGGCCTGGTTGCTGAGAGGGGAAAATACACACGAAACTTCAAAGTGAGTCAAAAGTTCTAAAAAAGTAAATGGACCTAAAAAGGGTCAAAGGAGTCGAAGGCGGAAATCCCCAAGACTCCTTTGACCCTTTTTGACTTTTTAGGCCATATTTTGTCAGGACAAAATATGGCCCATTTTACCCTGCGGGCGTGGCCGACAATGGAGCGCACAGGATAAGATGAACAACTAACTCAAATATATAATCCTCAGTTGTAGGAAATAACCTGACCTGTAATATAGACCGAATCAGCAGTGTCCGGTTAGGAAATTGCAACCCGGGATATCAGTTTATTTTCTTCCACTTCTTACGCAAAATTTTTGTTTTCCCAGGACAGTACTGAGACCGAATTAGCGGTGGACAGGAATTTGACCAGATTGGCAACATCATGAGGGTTTCCGACCCGGCCCAGCGACTTGTTAGAGGCGGGTTTTTTCATCATTAGTGATGCTTTA
>DAOWIX010000106.1 GCA_030640695.1 Deltaproteobacteria bacterium
AATCTTGGTAACCCTTGCGAGTTTACGATGCTGGAACTTGCCGAGATGGTTCTGGAGTTGACCGCTAGCTGTGCCAAAATAAGCTATCTGCCGCTACCCGAGGATGATCCGGTACAGCGTCGTCCGGATATCAGCAAGGCCAAAAATGAGCTTGACTGGACCCCAAAAGTACAGCTTCGAGAGGGTTTGCAGCAAGCCATCAACTATTTTCGCCAGGTTCTTAAAAACAGTTAGCAGTCGTCAGTGGTCAGTCGTCAGTGGTCAGTAAAAACCACTTCCCATTTTAGTTGTAGTTATCTTTATTGCCAGTGAAATTATGTTTAGTAGACGTCCGACGATAGCTGAGATTGATCTTTCTGCATTGCTGCATAATTATGCCGCTTTGCAGGCCTGTGCCGGGCCAGAAGTGGCGGTGATTCCGGTGGTCAAGGCCGATGCTTACGGGCATGGGGCCGGGCCGGTCGCCGCCGCTCTCTCCGCAGTCGGAGTGCCTGGTTTTGCCGTGGCCACTGTTAATGAAGCTAAAGTCCTTAAAGATTCTGGTATAAAAGATATAATCCTGATCCTGGGAGCTCTTTATGAAGAAGATCTGTCGCTGGTCGCACAAGGTGGGATGGTGCCGGTATTATGGGATTTGGAGAGTGCTCAGCGTCTCTCAGCTTTTGCCCAGCAGGAGAGTCTGACTTTTGATGTTCAGATAAAAATTGATACCGGTATGAGCCGGGCCGGGGTTGTTGCAACCGAAGCCCTTGATTTTATCGCTTTGGTCAAAGAGCTGCCGGGCTTGAATCTGGTTGGTCTACTTTCGCATCTGGCGGTTGCCGATGGCGAGAAAGCTTGGGAGAGACGTTACACGGAGAATCAGGCGCAAACTTTTGCCGCAGTTTGTTCTGGTTCATCTGAAGTTGATTTGCAGTCGTTGGCTATTCATTTAGCCAACAGCGCTGGGCTGGTAAGGTATGATTTTCCTGGTTGCAATCAGGCCCGGGCCGGGATCGCTCTCTACGGTTCCTATCCTGATGAGGGATTGCGGGATAAAATCGATTTGCGGCCGGTAATGACGGTTAAAAGCGGAATTGTTCTGCTTAAAACTCTGAAACCGGGGCAAAGCGTCAGCTATGGTTGCACCTATACGGCCCGCGAAGAGATTACTATTGCTCTGTTGCCGATCGGTTATGCCGATGGTTTAAGGCGCTCTCTTTCGGGTCGTGGTGAAGTTCTGGTTCGCGGTCGGCGAGCGCCGCTTGCCGGTCGGGTCTGTATGGACTGGACGATGGTTGATGTGACCGATATTGAAAATGTTGCAGTCGGTGACGAGGTCGTGATTATGGGATCTCAGGGAGATCAAGAGATCACTGCCGAAGAACTCGCGGCCACGTTGGGAACAATTTCATATGAGATTTTTTGTGCCTGGAGCCCCCGTGTCCGGCGTCAATACATCCAATTTTATAATGGTGGCTGATGGCGCGGGAGAGACGTAAAGGAATTGTCGGCAAGGTTAAAAGACGTCTGGGTCGAGCCTTGGCCGATTATGCAATGACGGCAGATGGCGACACCCTGTTGGTCGCTCTTTCCGGTGGCAAAGACAGCTTTGCTCTTCTCCATATTCTGCAAACCCGAAAAAAATGGATTCCCATTACATATCACCTGCGACCGGTTCATGTGATGCTCGGAGAGAGTGAGGATGGGCTCCGGGTTGAGCGTCTCAAGGTACAGGTTGCCGCTTTGGGATTGCAGCTTGAGCTAATTGAAACCGATATAGCTGATCGCTTAACCAATTATGATCTTCCCGAAAGCCCTTGTTTTCATTGTGCCCGCTGGAAACGCAAAGCTCTTTTCGATTATGCCAAAAAACATGCGGTCTCCAAAATAGCTTTCGGCCATCATCGCGACGACATTCTGGAAACCGCCCTCTTAAATCTTTTTTATGGAAGCAGCTTTAGCACCATGCGCCCCCATCAGGAGCTCTTTAGCGGAGGTTTGACACTGATTCGGCCGCTGGCCTATCTCGATGAGGATGAGGTCATCGCCTATTGTCGTCATCATGGTTTACCGACCGACTCCCTGCCTTGCCCCTTTCAGGAAGCCACCGGTAAAAGAAAGGCCATGAAAGAGCTGCTCGCCAATTTGCAGAGAGATAATCCCAAAGTCAAAAACAGCCTTTTCCATGCCTTGCACAATGTTCGTGAGGAGTACCTGTTAGGCTCGTTACCGATAAAATGTCGTCCAAAGGGCCAAAATATTTTTTAAACTCCGAAATACGCGAAAAACATAGAATAACCTTTTTCTCTGGAATGGTTTATGCAGATCCATTCCACATGATCACCTTTAATGATGTTGTTTACATTTAGTAACAGGGTTGATCGGTAAGAGAGAGAAAATGGTTTTTCCAGCCCACCATTCCGGACAGAGTTTGCGTCTACCTTCCCCACCGACGGTGTTGTCACGTCTTTTGACGATGTTGGCTGAAGATCGCAGCTCCGCCGTCGAATTGGCGGAGGTCATTCTCGAAGACCCGGGTTTGACGGCCAGGATTCTACGGGTGGCCAACTCATCTTTTTACAATTTTAGTAACAAAATTGAAACTGTCAGCCACGCAATTGCTCTTTTAGGTTGTCAATCGATTCGCATCCTCTGTGCCAGCGAGTCCTTTCTGGCGATTTTTCCGCAGCGTAAAGGGAGTTTTACCTCCCTGTTTAAAAATTATTGCCAACATTCGCTGGTTACGGCTCTGTTGGCTAAAATATTGGCTGAAGAGTTGGCCGTTGAGATTGAGGGTGAAAAGGTTTTTATCGCCGGCCTCCTGCATGATATCGGCAAACCGGTTCTCTGGTACAACTTCCTCGATAGGTCCTCAGTATACCACGACCTAATTTCCCGTGACATCTCTGAAAGAGAGGCGGAACGTTTAGCGTACGGGGTTGATCATACCGAAGCGGGAGCCTGGGTGGCCGGTGAATGGGGGCTTGATAGTGAATTTGCCAAAACTATGGCTTATCATCATGATAGTCAGGCTTGCTGTTCTGGAACGGCAGCTAAGACTCTTTCCGACCACTCTATGGCAGAGTTGATCGGACTTGCCAATATTATCTCCAAATGTCTCGAATTAAAAGCCGGTAAATTAGTCTTTGGAGATGCCGTTGAACAGATTACCTTATCCAGGCTATCCGGTCTTGATTGGCAGCGGGTTGCTTCTCTATTTGTCGAACAGGCCCCTTTGTATGGTCTTGATCAGGTTGCCGAGCAGTTGATTGTAGCTCGGAAAGTTCACTCTCCGCAAGTTTGTAAGCCAGAAAATATAGTTGACAATAATAATTCAGAAACTGGCTACGATGAGTTGGTGAAGCGTTCACTCTCCCTGTTTAAAGCCTATAGTTCCTTTTTGGATAATTTCAAATTGACTGATGTTTTTGCCGGTATTCTTGAAAATCTTGATAATATTTCCGGTGTTACAAATGTCTATATCATGCTTTACAAGTCGCGGGAACAGAGTCTGACGGTTAGGAATGCAGTCGGTGAGGGGGCCTCTGTAAGACTCGGTCAGCGGCTTCTTCTTGACGCCTCCGACCTTGAGGATCTGCAAAAACAAGATGATTTGTTGTGTTCTTTCGATAATCACCGAAAAGGATCTCATGAAAAATCTCTGATCCGTAAACTGGCAACTCTTTTTTTGAGCCCTCGAAATAGCGAGCAGGGAGTTTTCCTGCCGGTCTATAGTGAACGCCGTCTGATTGGAGCGTTTTGTCTTGGACTTGAGACCCAGGGTGTAGAAGATGAACCTGTTTTTAAGGAGTTGCTTTTCGGGCATGCTGTTCAGCTGGCATTAGCAGTACGTTTTTACCATCTCTCCCAGAAAATTCAGACTTTAGGTGCTAGCGATACTCCCGCTTCTTCGGCTCTGGTTCTGGGCCATGCTCTCAAAGCTCCACTTACCATCCTGCGTGAAAATATCTATATGTTAGACCAGGAAGGGCGTAATTCCGGGTTTTCCAGAACCGGGTATCGACATATCTATGGTCAGAAGATAAAGCGAGCCCTTGAGGAGATAAATGCGGTAATATCCAGATACACAAGCCAGCCCAAAGAGGTCAGGGGAACTGCAAGCCTTGCTTCATAAAAAAATGGTAACTATTCAGCGTAAGTAAAAAAGTGTCAAATATTGATATTTTTAGCAAATTCTGGGGACACAACCTGATTCTCCGAAGGAAATAGGGATTGTGTACCCTGATTTTGCGGGTTAGCTGAATAGTTACAAAAAATGATCTTCTAATTATTTTTATGTTTGACATTTCTTCGTCAGCGAGTCAGTTTCACTGCCCACTGCCCACTGCCCACTGCCCACTGCCCACTGCCCACTGCCCACTGCCCACTGTTTTCACCCACCGTTGATCATCGTTTGAAATTGTAGAACCATACCTTTCATCTCTTCAGCTTGAGCACTAAGTTCTTCTGAGGCGGCTGCGGCCTCTTCGGAACTGGCGGCGTTTTGTTGCGTGATATTGTCGATTTTTGTCAAAGATGAACTGATCGTTATTAAAGCTTCGCTTTGAGCATTTGAATTTTCCGATATTTCACCAATGATTTCCTGGGTTTGGACAGCTCCTTCATCTACACCGCCAAAATCGTTGTTCGTCCTCTCCAGTACTTCCGCACCCTGATTAACCCTCTCCATGGTTTCAGCAATCATCAACGAGGTCTCTTTCGCAGCCGTTGCGGAGCGTCCGGCCAGGTTGCGTACTTCGTCGGCTACGACTGCAAATCCTGCTCCCGCCTCACCGGCCCGAGCTGCCTCAACCGCCGCATTGAGGGCCAGAAGATTGGTTTGAAAGGCTATCTCGTCGATAGTTTTTATAATTTTCTGGGTTTTTTGACTGGCATCCTTGATCTTTTCCATAGAGTTTACCGTCTCATTCATTGAGCTACGTACCGAGTTGATCATGGTTATGTTTTTGTTAACCAGTTGATCAGCCTTGGCGGAATGATCTGCATTATCTCTGGCTTTTTTCTCAATTTCGGTGAAAGAGTGATGGGTCTGTTGCAGGTCTGAAGCCTGTTGTGAAGACCCTTCTGCCAGCAGCTGGCTGGTTGATGAGACCTCACTGGCCGCACTTGAAACCTGATCGGCTCCCTCATTAAGGCTGCTGCTTAAGCGGTCGATGGGGGTGATGACCTGGCGGGAAATCAGAAAATAGAGTAACACTATGGCGACCAGGGCACCGGCGATGCCCACCATTATGCTTTTTCGGCGCAGGGAGGCATTAATGGCATAGGTGTTGTCGATATTCTTGCGAACCATGATACC
>DAOWIX010000049.1 GCA_030640695.1 Deltaproteobacteria bacterium
AAGAGCGACGATAACTCTGGGCCGCCTCATCATAATTCTCAAGTTCAGCGTAGACATCTCCGAGATGATCATAAATTACCGGATCATCGGGAACCACCTCCCGAGCCCGCAGCAGAAACTCCAGGGCTTTTTCATACTCTTTGCGGACAAAGAAGAGCCAGCCCATACTGTCTAGGATATAGCCACTATCCGGCTTAAGCTCAAGAGCCCGATCCAGCAATTTCTCGGCATCGTCGAGCTGCACCCCCTGTTCAACATATGTATAGCCGATAAAATTCAAGACTGTCGCATCATCTGGGTTTTCCTTGAGCAACTCCTGCATTACCGCCACACTGTCAGCCGCCTGCCCAAGATCGTTATAAACCACGCCCAAGGCAAAGCGCAGTTTGTAGTCTTCAGGATATTGCTGCAAAGCGTCCTGCAGAACCTGCAAAGCCCCTTGATTATCGTCCTGCTTTCGACGCAAAGATGAAAGCATGCGATGAAGTCCAACCTTGTCTGGATAATTAACAATCATTTCACGCAAAATATTTTCACAAGCCTGAAACTCCTCTCTCTCTTCATATAAAAAAGCCGAGTGAATGCGAGCATCGTAATAGAGATCATCCGACTCGGGAATTGAAAGAAAGAGCTCAAGCGCCTCTTCCTGGCGTTCCAAAGCTTCAAAGCTTGAAGCCAGATAGAAAGTTATACGATGCTGTACGAGATGTTCGGAGTGCAGTTTTTCCAAGATGTCGGCCGCCTCCTGATATTTCCCCTGCTGAAAATAGATCAGAGCAATCTTGACATTAATACTGACGGGTACCTGCCCCTGCTTCTGCAAGCGCTTAAAAATTTCGAGTGCCGCATCAAGATTGCCATCACCAACCAACAGCTGTCCCAATCTTTCCAGAGCCTGGCGGTCATCACCATCGATTTCCAGAAGCCTCTTATAAGCTTCAACAGCATCATCCCGGCGTTCAGTGAATTCATAAATCAACCCCAAACTGAGCCAGGCATCGGGCATCTCAGGGTCAATCTCCAGAGCATCATTATAGTGGCGCTCAGCCTCCTTGTAGAGTTTCAACTCAGCGTAGACCTTACCCAGATAAAAAGGTCCAAAAACATCATCTGGACGCTTTTTACGATACTCCTGTAAAAGCTTCAAAGCTTTCTCATACTCTAAAGTTTCAACATAGAGGGAAACCAGGTAAAAGATCGCCTCACTATTTTCAGGCTCTTCGGTTATCAAGCTTTCATATTGGACAATCGCTGCTTCATGATTACCGGTGAGTGTATAGATTCCAGCTAAAAGGCGGCGGGCCCGGCGATTGCCGGGGTCAAGTTCCAAAGCGGCCCCGGCATGAGCCCGAGCCTCCTCAACCTTCATCGACTTAATCAGAAGATCCGCTAACTCCAAACGCAAGTAGGCGGATTCAGGATCGGCTTTAACCGCCTTCTGCAAACTCAGTAAAGCTCCGGCCCGAACCTCCTTATCATCCTGGTAACGGAGCCAGTTGTAAACCGAAAAGTAGTAATAGGCTGCCGGCGATATGGGATGCGAAAGAGAAGTTGCTGACTTGGTCAGAGCCATGGAAACTTGACGCTCCTGCACCTTGACCGCCCCACAACTTAAAAGTAGAGCAACTCCAAAAATCCCCGTAATAATAAAGCAAAAACCTCGACAAAAAATATTTTTTCGCAACCTTGATACCTTTGTAATGTGAACTACTCTGCAGGGTGAAAAATGTCAGTCAACAATATAGCAATCATTTAGGCCGACGCCCTTTTTTAACTTTAAAAGAGGAGAGCTCAACGTAACACTCACGGGCTTTCTCCGGATAGTCGTAAAAGGCGATCATGAAGGGCAATTCTCCACCATCAGGAGGCAGGGTGACGGTGTTATTTTCAAGCATCGCCAACTTGCTGGCATCGAGCCGATCCAACTCCTCTTCAGAAAAACTAACCCCGCCGGCAGTCACAACCTCGGCCACAGCCTGACCCGCTTCATCAAGAAGGACTCCCTTTATCTTAAGATCAGTCACGAGCTTGGGAGAACTGTTAAGCACCTTACCCCGTATAACAATCACTATACGATCAGAGGGCAAACGCAAACGCTGATTCTTAATCTCAACCAGTTTGAGATGTTTTTCCATGTCGACTGAGAAACGCTGCCAGAGACCGAAACCCACCCACAGAGCCAAGCTCAAAACCAGTAAACAGGAGAGCACCATAATAAAGCTACGCCTCTTATTGGTAGCTTTGGGAGGTTCTACTGCCACTCGAGATGAGACTGGGCTTTTAATAGCTGTCTCTTCAACCTGTTTACCGGGCTCTTTTATTTGACCAGATGTAACCTTAGAGGTCTCAGGTTCCGCTGGTCGCTCTTCAACTTGATTGAACAGATCATCGAAATCACCCTCATCATCAAGTTGCGTCGGGCGCGCATTTACAGACTCTGAATCATCACCAAAACTATCAAACTCGATATCGTCAAGGCTGAGATCATCGAGATCAAGGGCAAGATCTTCGACCTCCTGGCTGGTAACCTCATCCTGACTATCTCCGGCTGGTTCAGGCTCTAAATCATCTTCTTGAAAATCAACTCCCGCATCGAACGAAAGCTCTTGGTCGTCATCAAAATCATCTGCAAGCTCAAAGATCGCATCGGCATTGGCACTATCATCAACCTTAGCAACCGTATCTTCGACATCAGCAGGAGGTATTACGGTTTGCGGATCTTCGCCTTCCAGCTCAAGTTCAACAAGTTCTGACGCTTCATCAGGCACAACCTCAAGCTCTTCCACCACCGGTGGCAATGACGCTTCGGTGTCCCCTTTCAAGTCACCATCTTCATCCAGAAGAGAGAAAAGAAAATCCCATCCACACCGCGAGCAATGAAGCTGGAACTTTGCCCCTGGTGCCACTATCTCTTCAGGTAGATTAAATTTCGTCAAACAACGTGGGCAGGTAACGATCATGGCTTTCACCCTTGAAAATTAAAAGAGAATATTAAAAATCAATTACACTTGATACACTGATAATAAAGTTATTAGATGGCTAAGTAAAACAGAACACCGCTCATTGCAAGGAAATATTACTCCCCACAATCATCCAGAAGCCGTAAAGAGTGATGGCAGAGATGCCAAAAAGGCACGCTGGCGAAACTCTTCAACCGCGTTCGGGCCGATGGCCTCGACCGCCAACCGGACTCCACCGGGAAAACGAGAGCGCAATTGTTTTCTGGCTTCAGGCAACAATTGGCGCAAGTTCTGAGCCGGCTCTTCACCAACAACCATCAACTTAACCTGCAACTCTCTGGAACCGGCCACAACCTGCGCCCCCAAAGGGCCAAGCCCCTCAAGGTCAAGATAGATCATCAAGGTATAGAAATTTCCGCCGGAAGCCTTAGCCTCACCATCCCGCGTCAGGCGCAACCAGAGATCTGCGGCACCGCCCCAACCCCATAGCGGCAACATTAAAACAAAACCCTCGTCGCTACGTAGGCCGGCATTATTCAGACACTGATTCAACTCAACCAAATCAAGCATAGAACGGAGTGTGGAACGCAACTTAACAACCATTTTCGAATCATGAGCTCCCCCCCCCTGAAGCAATTCTTCAGCAAATTTGCCATCCAGCCCAGCCAAAAGGTGCAGCAAACTCTCCTTGGTTGTTAGCGGCTCTCGTACCGCCAGCCGGGAAACTTTTTCTGGATCAGCCTGTAACAACTCAGCCACTCCCAGTTCATGAAAAAGCCCTAATTGCGCCAGCGGCACCCCTCCCCCGGCCCGCATATCCGCAATCAATGACGCCGCTGAGAAACGAGCCGTCAAGGAGTTCAAAGCGTTACGCAGTGAAGCCGGCAAAGGGGTCGACTCATCCAGCAACAACTCCTTAAGTAACATTATATCTTTCGAAAAAAGGTTGGGGTTAGCGACTACATCACTCATAAGTCGGCGCAACGCATGGGGCAGCTCACTCTCGGCTTGGCCGGCCAAGCTGAACCTGACCATAGGCTCCAAACTCTCAAGACGAACCGTAAAAAGAGCTGCCGTCCCCGGCGGTGCCGAACCTCTGGCCACAACCTCGGTGCCGGCCACCTCAAGCAACAGCTTTTCGGGACTTAGAACCTCAACCAGCCGAACCGTCAACAACTCCCCAAGGCGCCCGGAAAGAGAACCTTTAAGAGCCTCTGAAGGAGCTGCCACGACCTCCGAAGTTTCACCTTTGGAGAGAGGGCCTTGCCGCAAAGCAGGAAAATTTATAGTATCAATCAAGGCGTCGACACCCTTGGGGATAGCGGGCAGCCAGATCGACGTAGAGATCTTTACCGTAATTCCAGAACTTTTTGTGACGCTCGTTAACCATGCCTATCTCCCGGGCCGGATTACCCGCAACCACAACCCCAGGTGGTATAATTTTACCATTGGGTACCACCGCACCCTCGGCGACAATGCTCCACTCACCAATTTTCACATTAAAAGAGAGGATTGCCCCAATTCCAACCACGGCTGAATCAGCGACCTCAAGACAGTGTAATTTAGCCCCATGACCAACCGTCACGCGCTCACCCAAACGACAGCAGCACCCAGGATTAATGTGTAGAATCGCGCCCTCTTCCACCGCACTCTGCGAACCGATATCGATGGTGCCGTAATCCCCCCTCAAGATAGCGCCATGACCAACATAGACCCCCTCAGCCAGACGTACATCACCGATAACAATTGCCGTTTCAGCAACATAGGCTCCCGTTGCAAAAGTCGGTCGGCGTCCTTCAAATTCATAAATTGGCATTACAATCCTTTTTCCCAGAGGTCATACCTTACTAAATCGCGGAGCTGGCACTGACAGTCCGGCCGCCTGAAAACGCAAAAATGCGGTCTGGTAAAATTTTTCGGCCGGCTCACGGCTGAAACCTAAGTGGATCCGGGGAAGATTTTCCCCGGACAAAAATTTCCAGTGTTGCAACAGGGTCGGCTGATCGCTACCGCTCTCATATTGGATCAAACGGCGATGAGAAGAGCTCAATCTGGTATTCGGCTGGTTGAGCTTGGCGGCAAAATTTACCAGCCGGGCAAGTTCTTCCTCCTCTATCGGCGGCGCCCCGTAAACTTGATAGGAGAGAGAGACCAGTTGATCAACAAGATAACCATCCATCCCGCCGGGACAACACTGCAAGAGAAATTTATCATAAGTGTCGACAGCATCGCTTAAAAAAGCCCCCAACATAGCATCAAAACCATAACGACGACCAACATAGAGCAGAGCCAGGTCATCACAAACCCCATCACCCAAGCAATGGCGAAAATAGGCTTGATCAAATTCGGGATAGTCGTAGAGCTTTTTCTCCTCAACAATAATTCCTAATTCGATTAACTGCCGGCGCTCCGCCAGGCTGAAAGCCCGAGCCCCGGTATCACCCAAAGCGAGTTGGGCGAGCCGCTCTGGACGCACAACCTCCTGCCCGCCATAGCCCAACCCAAGTTCATAATCATTAAACGTAAACGGCAAAAGAGCCAAAGAGCGTTGCCGACAATCGGGATCATCCATCTGCCCAGCCAGCACCAAGCCCTTAATAAAGGGCTCTCCGGCAACCACCCGTCCTTTGAAAAAATCGATTCCGAACAAAGGTCCCTGATCATCTTCGAGAGCTATAAACGGATCTTTAAAATGTTTCACAAGATGTTTAAGTAAGCGCTCTATCTGCTGACTCCGCCAGGCTCTGACTGCTCGGTGACCCAATTGCGGATAAAAACCCTCAAGTACCGTACAGACCCGATCGAACGTAACATCGGCAAAAACCAGAGGCCGACCCTTGGCATCCATAAACCAACCGTGCCCATTCTGGGCCCGACCGAGAACCGATTGCGGTAGCAGTTTTTCCAAAAAATCGGAGGAACAAGCAAACTTTTGGGCCATAAGATAGGCAAAGTCTTGGCGCACACACTCGCAAAAGACGTCGCGATCGCGACTTACGCTTAAAATCTTAGGGGCCAAGACTCCTTCCCGGCTACGATAACGACGATCAAAGGTATCGTTGTGACGACCAGCCAAGCTGTCAAAAGTCGCCTCAAGACGATCGACTGCAGCCCGCTTCTGGTTCTCGCTTCCTCTACGCATACCTTTTCACATCAGATAATTATGAATCATCGTTTTATCGTTCTTGACCATCAGAGTTAACTTGGCTATGATGGTCTCATCAACGAAAATCGAGAACGCCAAGTTGCTTTGCTTCGCCCTCATAAATGGGGTCACAGCTTGACAAATGGCGAACATCCAGTTCGACTAATACAATAATTTCGGGGGCGCCCTTTGTCAAGCAATGACCCCACCCGAGATAAAACGGGCGGTTTTACCCTTCACCAAACCAATCAGGTGATTTTATGAACGACCCTAGTACTTCTCCATCCAGCAAGATCTTTCCTTTGCTCAGAGAGTGGCGTCGGCATCTGCACAGCCACCCGGAACTCTCCGAACACGAACAGGAGAGTGCCCGTTTTATCAGCCGGATTCTCAGCCAATATAAAATTGAACATCAGACCGATATCGGCGGCCATGGCGTCGTCGCCTGGATCAACCGCCAGGCCAAAGGGCCGGAGATCGCCTTTCGCGCCGACTTTGACGCCCTGCCCCTTAATGACCACAAAAAGACGGATTACGCCGCAACCAACCCCAGCGTTATGCCTGCCTGTGCCCACGACGCTCATGCCGCCGTCCTTCTGGGACT
>DAOWIX010000077.1 GCA_030640695.1 Deltaproteobacteria bacterium
CATACGCAACTCCTGGCTCAGGTCATTCAACTCAATGCCGATAATGCGATCGCCGCCGGAGAGGTGGTCAAAAAAGTGGCCCACACATTCATGCTCAATTCGGCCCGCTTTATCGACTTTCTGGCGGCCGTCGAACCCTTTACCGAGACCGAGCTGACGGCTCTGGCTTTTGAATCGGGCCTTAACGGAATTACCATAGAAGAGGGCATCAGAAAAGTCAGCGGCCCCCCGGCATGGCCGAACGATTATACCGCTACCATCCTGGAAACAGTCGCCAGCCAAACCCGATTCACACATAATAGCGAAGGTCATATCTTCACTCTCGCCTACCCTCGCCGTGAGGGAGAGGGCACTATCTGGCTCGGTTTCGGAGCACAAAGATTAGAATCCCTGCAGAAACAGGTAGGGGTTGAACATCTCCTTAAAACTTTAAGCACCGTACCCGGAATTAATTACGTTCGTATCGAAACCAACACCCTGAATACGGCAACTTCCCCACCACCATTACATGAGATTATCACAAATACCGGAATGATCGTCGAAGCCCGCCTACCAATGAACGGACAGACACTTACCGCCGGTTTTAAATCAGATTTTATGGTTGCCAGAAAACAGGCTCTCTGGCGTGATTTTTTCCTTTTCGCCCTGCTCCTGGGAGGACTGGGAATTTTTTGTTCCTGGCTACTCTATCGCTATCAACTCGCATCCTTGTTAAACGTCCGCCGTTTTGAACAGCGTCTCGCCCGGGAACGTGAAGCTGCCGCTCTGGGAAGATCGGCAGCGGCCTTAGCCCACGAGATCCGTAACCCCTTAAACGCCATCAACATTGGTCTGCAACGCCTAGAGATTGAAAAGAGCGGTTTAACCTCGGAGTACACGCCCCTGGTAATTGCCATGCGCAATGCCGTTAACCGCGCCGACAGCATTGTCGGTGATCTCCGCCGTTTTGCCCAACCATTAAGCGCCGAACGAACCGAAACTGACATAAGCGCCCTAATCTCTGATATTATTGCTCTTTATCAGACAAAAACAAACGCCTCCGGTATTAATATTTCCCTGACGGTCAAATTATCCCCAACCGAGAGAATCATCCAAGCAGACGCAAACCTCCTCGGACAAGCTCTCGAAAACCTTTTCAAAAACGGAATTGAAGCCCAACCTGAGGGCGGATTTCTTAAGATCACTCTGCAAATGAACAACCAAGAACTTCAATTACTCTTTGAAAATGGTGGTCTTGATGTCCCCGAAACAGAGGTCAAAAAGATCGTCGAGCCCTGGTTTACAACCAAAACCCGAGGCACCGGACTCGGCCTCGCCATGGTCGATCGTATCATCAGGGCCCACAATGGTCGCTTCACGGTTGCAGCCCCAGAACCCGGCATCCTGCACCAAAATATTTTTCTACCGAAATGAATAAGAGGTAAAAGAACTTATGAATATTCTGATTGTTGATGACGAACAAGACCAGCGCGAAATGCTGGGTGGCTTCCTTGAGAAGCAGGGCTTTACTATCAGCTTGGCGGCTGATGGGAAAGAGGCCTTAGCTTTAGTGCGCGAACAAAATATCGACCTGGCCCTGCTCGACCATCGCTTACCCGATATCAATGGCGATGAACTCTTGATCGCCTTAAAAGAGATCAATCCCCTGCTCAGAACGATCATGATCACCGCCTATGGAGCGGTTGAAACCGCAGTCAATGTCATGCGCTCCGGAGCCGATGATTTTTTTGAAAAACCGGTCGACTTAAACCAACTCCTCGCCCGTCTCAGAACTCTGGAACAGGAGATCATGGTCAATCTCGACGCTGAAGAGGTCAACGAAACGCTCGCTTTAGAAAATGAACTACCGCTGAAAATGGTTGGGAAAAGTGCAGCCATGCGAGATCTCCTCTCAATCGTGCGACGGGCGGCGCCGACGCCATGGACGGTCTTGATTCACGGCGAAACCGGAACCGGCAAAGAGCTTATTGCAAAAGCGCTCCACTACAACGGCAAACGAAAAGACGGACCGTTCGTCTCCGTCAACTGCGGCGCTATTCCCGAGGCGCTGCTTGAAAGCGAACTGTTCGGTTATATGAAGGGCGCGTTTACCGGAGCTGACGCCGATAAAAAGGGACTCCTCGAGTTGGCCAGCGGCGGCTCTCTTTTCTTCGACGAAATCGGCAACATGCCCGCCGAGATGCAGATGAAACTTCTGCGAACG
>DAOWIX010000042.1 GCA_030640695.1 Deltaproteobacteria bacterium
GTTCCGCCAGACTGAAGAGATCGGTTTTACCAACATACTCTTTGGCATTAGCACTCCAAGCCAGACGTTGTGAAGTTGATGTAAGCATTTCACGCAGCATTTGATCAAGCTCCTGCTGGTTAAAAGGCGAAGCTACCAGTTTACCAGCCCGAGCTCTCTTAATGTGAACACTGTAACCACAGACAGCCGTCACCAGAACCGGCAAGCCAGCAGCTAAGGCCTCAATCAGAACACCACCAGTATTCTCCTGATATGCAGGATGAAGAAAGAGATCAGCGGCGGCCAGAAAACGGGGCACATCAGTGCGTCCACCGGTGAAAATCACTCTCTCAGCAAGACCCTGGCGCCGAGCCAGTTTTTGGTAGTAGTCAAGATTGTCATCGCCGACAACCAGCAAACGACTCTTTTGATAAAGCTCTTCCGGCAGAGCCTGCATGGCCTTAAGGGCGCGATCGACGCCTTTTCGTTTAAAACCACTGCCGACCATCAAGACCACTAATTCATCTTGACCAATCCCCAACTCCTCACGCAGCGACCGGCCTATCTCAAGACTGTCCGGTGATAACAGGCGATCGGCCGGAACCCCGGGTGGCAGGTCATAAAAACGCTCGGCCTGCGTTTTGTAAATCGCTTGAAAAAGCCTCTTTTGCAACTCGGATATCGAGAGAATAGTGGTCTTTGCCGCAGACGCAAAAACCGCACGTTCAAAGGCAGCCAAAGTTCGATAACGGGAAGTCAGGCGATAAATCGGACTTTTTTGTTGCACCGTAGCCGCATAACAGGGATCAGCGGCAAAGTAGAGATCAAGACCCGGCATCTTATTAAAACCGACAACCGCCCGATAATCTGGGCTCAGAGCCTGAATACGCTTGACAAAAGAGATATATTGACGATGATGGCTGAAACCTTTACTCGGCAGATGTGAAAAATTGACTCCAGCCGGGGCTTCGCCCTGAAGTCGAGCCGCATAGATATCGACTTCGGCTCCCGCCTGTCGGCACAGATCGGCAATCCGCAGACAATCGCGCTGCAAACCTCCGTAAGGAAAATATTTGAACAAGGTGAAAGCAAGTTTCATTGAAAATTCTATCCTAACTCGACAAATGAGAGTAGACGCTGACGAAACACCTCACTGGAAAAGCACTCAACAACTCGACAATAACCGATCTCCCCTAAATCCCGCCGGGCTTGTTCATCAAGTTTCAAACCATCTTCCATGGCCATGCTGATCTCATCAACGGCGCCGGCCTGACAAAGTTTTGCCGCATCACCCAAAGCTTCACGAATTCCGCCTCGATCAGTGGCCACGATCGGCAACCGACAAACCATCGCCTCCAGCAAAACTCGCGGGAATCCCTCAGCCACTGAGGTCAAAACAAAAAGGTCAAAAGCTGGCATCAGCCGCACAGCTTGACTTTGCGCCCCGGCAAAAGTAACCGCACCATCGAGCTCTAAAGATTTCACCTGACTCCGCAGATCCGCTTCCAGACGCCCGTCGCCAACCATCACCAGATGGGCCGCAGGCAGGCGTTGCCGTAATTTAGAAAAAGCTGAAATCAGGGTTTTCTGATCCTTGGCCCCAACCAGACGGCCGACATGACCACACACCAGAGCTTCGGGATCAAGCCCCAAAAACAGCCGGGCTGCCTGGCGCTCCATAAGACTATTCTCTGTTCTAGAAACATCGACAGCATTGGGCAAAGCCAGAACATCTTTGACCTTCAACCCGAAGCCGGCACTCATAATATCCTGTCGGACCGCCTCTGAAACCCCAATAAAGCGGCAATGTCCTTTCAAGATAAAGCGTCCGACCAAGCGCCGCGTCCAGCTTATCATTTGGTACAAAGCGTGAACCACGGAAAAAACCGGGATCTCTTTTCTGGGAGATTGTGAGAGTGCCGCAACCGCAATTGTCGTAGCTTTCCAACGATGTGCCAAAATCAAGGCAACATCGTACCTATCAACCACTTTCCGCAACCGGCAACAAGCTTCAAGACGTAAGCCTTTTAGCTGACGACGATCAAGCTCTAAAGAGATGATCTCATCGGCCTGAATCGACCGATTCTCATTGGCTGCCGCTGAACCAGTCAAGAAGACAACAACTCGGTAGTAATCGGACGGAAAAGCCTCCAGATACTGGTTACAGGTTACCCGTAGACCATCATCTCGATAGCGTATCTGGAGAACGGTTTTGGGAATGGTCATGGTTGGAGGGACTCGCCGGCAGAACGATCCGGACGAAATTCAATCGCGATACCGTAGCAGGGAAAGAGATAACAGAGATTCTCTTCGTAAAATTCCTGCATTGAAGGACTCAGGTTAAAGATCTTCTCATGTAGCCGTTTCCACCATTTTCGACCCTTAAACGGCGACCGGAAACGCAGTTTCAAAGAGATAATATCAAGTCGCGCATCGGTATAGAAAGTTGGCACTTTACGGCCTAACTGCCTTTTTTCATGGCAATAATAGTAGAAACTATAGAGTCCGAAAAAGCGCACATGGGTGGGGTCTGAATAGTGGTAAGGGTTAGAGAAGTGGGGCACCATAAGACGGCAACAACCATCACTTTTCAAAACCCGCATAATCTCTTTGAGAAGCTGATCAAAGTTATTGATATGTTCAAAGAGACTACGCGCATGGATCTCATCGGCACAGGCATCGGGCAGAAAAGAGAGACCTTTTTCAAGGTCAGCAACAATATCAACATGAGACAGATCGACCCGGTCGATACCGATTCGACCATCTTCCGAAAAAGCCTTCGCCTTATCACCGCAACCCAGCTCAATAATTACTGGAGCAGCCCCCTGCAGGATAGCGTTAAGGTCGTTTTTTATCTTTAAAGTAATCTCATCCATTGATATTCAGGCCAGATAATTGAGCAAAAAGTGAGGCGTAGCGGCGGGCAACCGTTTGACTATCGTAAATGCCCAAAATTGCCTGCCGAGCCCGTTTGCCGATCGCCGGCAAAGCCTGGCGATGATCCAGCAACCAGGCGACCTGAGCAACCATCCCCTCCGGGTCAGAGGCCAGCAAGCCACTCGCTTCAGATTTTACAATTTTTCTAGTTACTGCGGTGGCACTAGCCACGGCGGGCAGTCCGCAGGCCATATACTGAAGCAACTTGAAAGCGCATTTACCCTTAGTCCAGGGATCTTCAACAAGAGGCATAACCCCGATATCAAAACCTCTGATATCATCAACTTCACGATCTGCAGCCCACCGTATCTTTTCAACAGGACAGCAAAAATCATCGATAAAATCATCACAGACTATGGCCAGTTTGAAATCCTGGCGCTTCTCAAAGAGGCGATTCAAAGGTTCAGCCAGAGCTTTCAGGTAGACCAGATTGGCCCGTGAGCCTATCCAACCAACGGTTAATGGCTGACTGCCTGAATTATTGACAGCTAAAGAGTCGGGGGTAAAGTAGTCACAATCAACCCCGGTGGGTACGACCTCAACCCGACCCGCCCCGGCCTCTAAGGCCCTCTCTTTAAGATAGTCATTACCGGCACAAATAAGATCGGCCGAACCGGCGATCGCCTTAAATCGATCGCTTTTACGCGGTGAAAAAAAATCTTCCCCGTTGCTGTCGGAAAACATCACCGCATCATCAAAATCGAAAACCAGAACCCGAGCCCGCTGCCGCAAAAGATAGAGAGAATGGCGGTGAAGCAGGCGTTTTTGTAAAAAAACAATGTCGTAAACCGGCAACCTGCAAAGCAACCTGAAACGACTCCAGTTGCTCTTGGGCAGAGGCACAACTTCAACCTCCAAACCCAAATCTCGCCAGATGGCAAGATTCTGGAGAATGCGAAAGCGGACACTGGGGGTTTTCAAAGAGGCGGTCAAAAAAAGAATTTTCATCAGCCACCTGTTTAGTAGTCAGTCGTCAGTGGCCAGTCATCGGTAATAGACAATGACGACTGAGTTTATTACATAGCCGCCACAATCAACTTGCCGAAAGTACTGCAACTGACCTCTTCTCCGCCCTCCATCTGACGGGCGAGATCATAGGTTACCTGGCGCCCTAAAATGGCTTTCTGTAAAGCTTTTTCGACCAAGTCACCAGCCTCTTTCCAGCCCATAAAATCGAGCATCATCTTACCGGAAAGGATTAGTGAGCCTGGATTGACTTTGTCAAGGCCGGCATATTTGGGAGCCGTACCATGAGTTGCTTCAAAAATGGCAATTCCGTCACCAACGTTAGCTCCCGGAGCAATTCCCAAGCCTCCGACCTGAGCTGCACAGGCATCAGAGAGATAGTCGCCGTTCAGATTAGGTGTGGCCAAAACATCATATTCGGATGGTCGCAACAAAAGCTGCTGGAACATGGCATCGGCAATGCGGTCGTTAAGAAGAATTTTTCCCGGCGGCCAATCCCCCTGATAACGGGTCACCAACTCCTCTTCGGTCATCACCTGATCGGAGAATTCGGCCCGGGCCATATCATAACCCCACTGACAGAAAGCCCCTTCGGTGAACTTCATGATGTTACCCTTATGAACCATGGTCACAACTCGACGATTATTGTCGATAGCATATTGAATCGCCTTGCGAATCAGGCGTTTACTGCCTTCGGGGCTCATCGGCTTGATACCCAGGGCTGAACCGGGCCGCACCTTGGCATCCAATTTGTCACGTAGATAGGCGCCCAACTCTTCGGCCTCAACCGACCCGGCCGACCATTCGAGACCGGCGTAGACATCTTCAGTGTTCTCACGAAAGATCACAACATCAAGATCACCCGGCCGTTTCATGGGGTTAGGAACACCCTCATAGTAACGCACCGGGCGGATACAGGCGTAGAGGTCAAAATAGTGACGCAAGGCTACATTAAGACTACGGATGCCGCCGCCGGTCGGAGTCGAGAGAGGACCTTTTATAGCAATAAGTTGCTTTTTGATAGCCGCCAGAGTAGCTTCCGGTAAATAGGAACCGGTCTCTTTAAAAGCTGCTTCACCGGCCGCCATCGCCTCCCAACAAATTGTTCTTTTCCCTGCGTAAGCCTTCTCAACTGCTGCATCAAGAACCATCCGGGTCGCATTCCAGATATCAGGCCCAATACCATCTCCGGCAAGGGCTCCGATGATTGGATTATCAGGTATCTGGTACTCTCCATCCTTAAAGGTTATATACTCACCCTGGAGTTTTTCGGTTGTCATCTGACTTTCCTCCTTATGCTATAAAGCTTTTATCAACTGACTTTAAGCAGCTAGCTTGAGCTGTCCGGATTCCAACTTGTCTCCGGAATGTCGTTTTAAAGAAACGGCCTGGTTTTACTAAAAACTGACCACTGACTACTGACAACTAACCCGGCATCGCCGGGTCAAGGTTAAGCTTTTTTAATCGCCAGATCACGCAACTGGCGCGGGCTTACCGTATTCGGAGCCCCGCTCAAAAGACAAGTCGCTTTCTGGGTCTTGGGAAAGGCGATCACCTCACGAATTGATTGGCGACCAAGCAGGAGCATCATCAAACGATCGAGACCAAAGGCGATGCCGCCATGCGGCGGTGCCCCGAAACTTAAAGCATCAAGAAGAAAGCCAAATTTTTCCCGAGCCTCTTCATCATCAATGTTTAAAAGCTGAAAAACTTTTGCCTGGGTGTCGGCATCATGAATCCTGATACTGCCGCCGCCGAGTTCAACCCCGTTCAAGACCAAGTCATAGGCCTTAGCTTTGACAGCCAGAGGTTCATCATTGAGCTTGTCAAGATCTTCGTCTAAAGGCGCTGTAAAAGGGTGATGAATCGCGACATGGCGTTTCTCCTGTTCATCCCAGGCAAACATGGGGAAATCGACAACCCAGCAGAAGGCCATTTGAGCCTCATCAATAAGCCCCATTTTTTCACCTAAGTGGAGACGTAAACGGCCCAAGGCTTCATTGGTTATCCCCGCTTTATCTGCAACAAAAAGAAGCAGGTCACCAGCTTCAGCCGCCATCTCTTTCCCTAATGCTTCAACCTCTGATTCAGTGAAAAATTTGACTATCGGTGATTGCCAGCCATCCTTATTAACCTTGATCCAGGCCAGACCTTTGGCCCCATAGACCTGAACAACGGCCAACAGATCATCAATCTCCTTGCGTGAGAGGCGGGCCCCACCTTTAAGATTAAGCCCCTTGATAATTCCTTTGCCATCAAGTACCGAACGAAAGACTTTAAATTCAGTGCCGGCAAAAACCTCGCCGAGATCAACCAAGTGCATGGCAAAACGGATATCGGGAGCATCGAGACCATACTTCATAAGGGCTTCATCATAAGAGAGACGAGTAAAAGGCGGGTTGGTCTCAAGCCCTTTAACCTCTTTAAATATTAAGGCAATCATCCCTTCAACCAAGGTGATAATATCATCACGCTCAACAAAGGAGAACTCCATATCGATCTGGGTAAATTCTGGTTGACGATCAGCCCTTAAGTCTTCATCCCGAAAACATTTGACGATCTGGAAATAGCGGTCAAAACCCGAGACCATGAGCAACTGTTTAAAGAGCTGCGGTGATTGCGGCAAGGCAAAGAAAGAGCCGGGATTGGTACGACTCGGAACTAGATAGTCGCGCGCCCCTTCAGGTGTGCTTTTAGTCAGCATCGGCGTCTCTATCTCAAGAAAGTCGTTACCATCAAGATAGTCACGCACAATCTTGGTCACCTTGTGCCGAGCAATAATAGCTTCCTGCATAGGTTGACGCCGCAGGTCAAGATAGCGGTATTGCAACCTAATATTTTCACCGATATCACTGGTTTCGTCGATCATAAATGGGGGCGTCTGAGACTTATTCAAGACCTTTACCTGATCAACCAGCACCTCTATCTCACCGGTGGCCATATTGGAATTAGCAGTCCCCTCTGGACGACTGACAACCTCGCCCTCAACTTGCAGGACAAATTCACCACGCATAGTCTGGGCGGTAGCATGGGCCTCAGGCGCATTCTCCGGGTTAAAAACAACCTGAGTCAGACCATAACGATCACGCAGATCGATAAAAACTACACCACCATGATCGCGCCAGTTCTGCACCCAACCCGACAACTTCGCCCGACTACCGATATCGGTCGCCCGTAACGCTCCACAAACATGGCTACGATAGGCTGCGGCCAGTGAGCTACTATACTTTTTACTCATTTAATCTATCCTTATAGAGAAATAAATTTTCTATTATCTTCAAAAACCAGTCAGGCCTTTTGCCATCTTTAGAGGGGAAGAGTCAAGCCCTTTCTGGAACTTGCAATAGCCATTTTCCCCTTGACTTTACACACGCAATCAATTAAAAGCGAGCCCATCGTTTTCATTCGGGATGTGGCTCAGCCCGGTAGAGCACTGCGTTCGGGACGCAGGGGTCGGAGGTTCAAATCCTCTCATCCCGACCATGAAAAAGTAAAAATCAGGGGCGGTAAATTCGGAACATATTTCATGTTTCGTATTTACCGCCCCTTTTTTGATATTAGTTCCTAGCTGCCTTAGGGCTAATAACGATAATGATCAGGCTTGTAGGGCCCGGCAACCGGAATACCCATATATTCCGACTGCTGCTCACTCATAACCGTCAATTTGGCACCCAGTTTTTCACTATGGTAGCGGGCAACCTCTTCGTCAAGCGCCTTCGGCAGGCGATAGACACCAACCTCATAGCTATTTTTCCAAAGATCGAGTTGAGCCAGTGTCTGGTTGGCAAAAGAGGCCGACATCACAAATGAAGGGTGACCGGTGGCGCAACCTAAGTTGACGAGACGGCCTTCAGCCAGAACAAAAATCTGGCGGCCATCAATGAAAGTATAGCGATCAACCTGGGGTTTAATCTCCTCTTTCACGACTTTCGGCCATTTATTTAAACGAGCAATCTGAATCTCACTGTCAAAGTGACCAATATTGCATACAATCGCCTGATTCTTCATGCCCGCCATATGCTCAGCCGTAATCACATCACGGTTTCCGGTCGTCGTTACATAGATATCACCTTCGATCAGGGCATCTTCAACCGTGGTCACCTCAAAACCCTCCATCAGGGCCTGCAAAGCACAGATCGGATCAATCTCGGTAACCAGAACCCGAGCCCCGAAACCACGCATCGACTGAGCGCAACCTTTACCGACATCGCCGTAACCGCAGATTACTACATTTTTGCCAGCAACCATCACATCGGTAGCGCGCTTGATGCCGTCGGCCAGAGATTCACGGCAACCGTAAAGATTGTCAAATTTCGATTTGGTCACTGAATCATTAACGTTGAATGCCGGGAATTTGAGTTCCCCCTTCTCCATCATATGATAAAGACGATGGACGCCGGTCGTGGTCTCTTCGGAAGCCCCTTTACAGTTATCGACCCAACCTCTAAAATCACCGACTTTTCGACTGTTTATTTCACGTAAAAGGGCAACTAATTCGATCTCATCCTCAGACTCATAATCAGCATCCAGAATCGTTGGATCAGCCTCCGCCCGAGCCCCAAAATGGAGCATCATGGTTGCATCTCCACCATCATCAACTATCAGATCCGGCCCCTGACCCCCGGGGAAGCGGAGAGCCTGATAAGTACAGGCCCAATACTCTTGAAGGGTTTCACCCTTCCAGGCAAAAACCGGAACCCCGGTAGCAGCAATCGCAGCCGCCGCATGATCCTGGGTTGAAAAAATATTGCAGGAGGCCCAACGCACATCTGCCCCCAAGGCAGTCAAGGTCTCAATCAGAACTGCAGTCTGGATCGTCATATGCAAGGACCCCATAATCCGGGCCCCTTTGAGCGGCTTTAAAGCTTCATATTTCTCCCTAATCGCCATCAGTCCCGGCATTTCATGCTCTGCAATCTCAATCTCTTTCCGACCCCATTTACTCAATCCGGAATCAGCGACCATACAGGGCAAATCAGCAAATGGATCAATTTTGGAACTCATATTTTACAATCTCCTTACTCTTTATTCATACACTTTATGACAAAGCAACTTTTTGTAGACCCTGCCCAAACGAAAGGGTTTTAATATAACAGAGGGCACTCTATTAGGAGTGCCCTCTGAAAAAAATCACACTTTTTTAAAGTGAAGCTATCTCAAACATAACCCTTATCAAGGGCATACTTGATGAGATCGGCAACCGAACGAAACTTCATCTTACGCATAATATTGGCCCGGTGATGCTCAACCGTCCGCAGGCTTATGTAGAGAAGGTCACCAATTTCACGACTGGTGTTACCTTCGGCAACCATCTTCAAGACTTCGCGCTCACGATTGGTCAGATGCTCGAAAGGCAGTTTCTTGTTCTTCCGATAAAACTTCATCAGATCATCGGAAAAGTCGGCAGCCAGGGTCGAGGAAATATAAGTCTCGCCATGCAGAACTTGATCTATTGCCGAAAGCAACTCATCATCACTATTCTCTTTGAGAAGATAACCGTCAGCCCCAGCCGCTATAGCAGCATAAAGATACTCTTTGTTATTATGCATCGTCAACATAATAACTTTCACACCAGGCTGGGCCCGGCGCACTTCGGTAATGGCTTCAATACCCCGAACATTAGGCATTGAAATATCGAGCAAAACCAGGTTGGCACGGTTATTATTGAGAAAATCAATCAGCTCAAGACCATCACTAACCTCACCAACTACCTCCAGGTTATCTTCCTCTTCGATAATTTTTTTTATCCCCTGGCGCAATATTGCATGGTCATCTGCCAGCACGATCTTACATTTACCATCATCTCTAAACATCCGACAACTCCTTGATTTTACAAAACTTATAGTTATACACCAGTATTTATATGAAAATACCATGGCAAATCATGTCTAAAAAGAGTTATATATTACCAGAAAACAATAATTTTTACAAGCATATCAAGATTATTTTTTCGGTAACGTAAACGTGACTTCGCAACCCTCTCCGGGGTGACTGACAAGTGTAAATTTACCATCCAGAAAGTGGACCCGCTGGGTCATACTTGCCAACCCCAAACCAGCTCCGCCCCGGCCCTTTTTTACGCTATCCATATCGAAACCAACGCCATCATCCTTGATTGAAAAACGAACTTCATCACCAATAATTTCAGCCTCCAGCAAAACCAGCGAAGCTTTAGCATGCTTGCCGACATTATTAATCGCTTCCTGCACTATCCGATAAATATTGCGAGCCGCATCACTGGCAAAAAAATCATCAAGGTCAGGAACCGCGATTGATGCCTTAAGATTATTCAAAGCCGTAAAATTATTTACGAGATGAACCAGGGCATCGCTCAGTCCTAGATCATCTAGAATAACCGGGCTCAAATCATGCGAAAGACGTCTAACATCCTCAATAATCTGCGCAATAAACTGACGAGCCTTGCGGCACTCCTCCTGCAATTCAACCTTCTCAACATGGCGCTCAACCCCGAAAACCTGCATCTTCAACGCAGCCAGAGATTGACATAAGCCATCATGAAGTTCATCGGCCAAATGTCTTCGCTCATCATCCTGAGCCTTGAAAAGATTATTCGAGAGATCTTTTAAACGTTCCTGGGCTACAGCAAAGCTAAGGTCTTCACGACGCTCTTCCTCAGGATCATTAAGCACCCCCAAAAGATAGTTCTGTTCAGCCAAGGGAAGCTGATACCATTGAATCTTGACCAAAAATTCACGGCCTTCGCCCTGCATAAGCGAGACCTCTTGAGAAACCGAAAAAACCTTTTTGGGAGAGTTCTGAACAAACTCACGCAAAGAGTCCCGCAAACTTTCCAACAGGGCTTGGTCATGGCAAAAACGTCCAAAATAGCTCTCCGGCCGAAAATTATGCAGCCGTCCGAAATAGCGCTCGGCAAGGCGGTTTACAAATTTCAACGTAAGTGATTTATCAAGCAGAACAATCGCTTCCGGCAAGGACTGCAAAAGCTCTTTTCCGAGTCCTAGTAATTGATTTTCAAGTCTGAGTTGCTTCTCTCTCAACCCCAAGATACGGATTACAAAAAAACCGGTGACCAGCAAAATCGAGGCCCATGCGATCAGCAACCGGAATACAACCCAAACCCTGCCCCTGGCGGTTATCGCCCGAAAAGTAAGAGCATCTGAGAGAGCTTGTATTTTTTCACGAAAAAGAAGGGTCAATGAAACATATGCAGGAGTTTCCGCTTGCGTGTTTTCCCGAGCCTGGCGGAGACTGATCAATGAATTCAGCAAGAGAGAGATTTCTGGATTTTCAATACCAGGAGTATGTTCACCGGCAATTGGGCCCCCTTTGTCTAGAAGGTGCAAGGCTGCCAAAAGATCCCATCTTCCGGAAACTGAATTTTCGCCGGTTTCCGGTAAAGGCCGCGAGTCTCCCTTCTCCTCAAGATCCTGACCCCGGTCGGCACACAGGGCTATCCTTTGAGCCAAAACCAACTGACGACTAGCAATATCGCTCTGACGCAGATGAAACACCATAAAAACAAGAGTGACAATGAGTAAAAAAGCTGCGCCAATAGCTCCGCCAACAAGCAATGACTCCTTAAAAGAGTGTCCCTCCATGCAAATAATCTCAAAAAAATTTCCAAAAATTAAATTTCATCACCAATCAACACGGTACAAATACGTTCAGACCGGAGGATTGTCAAGTTTTTATTCAGTATCTTTACGAAACACTGGTCACTAATGACGAGAAACTATTCAGCACGACCTTACTGTTTACAAGAGGTCTGGAGTTCTTTTATGCTCTGAGCGGTAGCGAAGAAGTACTCTTCAAGGGGTAGCGCCCGTCGCGAAGCCTTCGTTATTACAACAAAAAGTCTGCGGCACGACTAATCACCTCGCCACCAGGAAGCACGAGAAGTTCGGCATCGGGCAGCACCGAACGTAAACGAGCGCCATACGACTTTTCCACCAAGCGACGATCACAAACAATAATAATGCCTCGATCATCACGGCTCCGGATCAGGCGGCCAACCCCTTGCTTTAATTTCAATGCTGTTTGCGGGAGGCTGTAATCATAAAAAGGATTACCACCACAAGCCGCAATATACTCTAATCGAGCCATCAGCACCGGCTCACTCGGCACTTTGAAAGGAAGCCTGACAACTACCAGACACTCTAGCGCCCGACCTTTGACATCGACCCCTTCCCAAAAGCTGTCGGTGGCAAAAAGAGCAGTATTATAACTATTTTTCAGCTCATTAAGCAACCACTGACGCTGCCCCTCGCCCTGCATAAGCAGACGAACCCCCCGACGTTGTAAAGAGTCACGACAAATTGCAGCAGCCTGCTGCATGGCCCTGTAGGATGTAAAAAGCACCAGTGATCGGCCGCCAATCCGGGCGATCAAGGTGTCCAGAAAAAGCCCCAGAGAAGAGATGTACGAAGCCTCATTGGGCATGGGAAGATCACGAGGAACCATGATCATGGCATTACGGCGATAATCGAAGGGACTTAACAGGATCAGCGAGCGCAAAGTCCCATTACGACTACGTTCATCAAGACCGACCCGAGCCGTAAAAAAATCAAAAGAGCGTTCAACCGCAATTGTCGCCGAGACCATGACCAAAGTTTGCAAACGTTGGTAGAGCATCTCTTCAAGCAGAGAGCCAACCTCAAGCGGAGCCAGAACCAGTTTGAAATTGCGCCGACGACCGGCGACCGCTTCAATCCAGGCAATGGTCTCAGGCTGACCACTCATTTTGAGAAAAAAACGCCCGATAAAATCTACCTGATTCTGCAAACGACCGAGGGCTGCCTTAAATTCCCCAAGCCAGGCTGCAAAAAAATCCTCCGGCAGAAGTTTCTCTTGCAGGCCTTTTTCGATTTTACGCCCCAACGACAAAAGGGCTTTGGTTACGCTTTGA
>DAOWIX010000052.1 GCA_030640695.1 Deltaproteobacteria bacterium
ACAGACTGCAGAAGCAACTGAGGAAATTAAAGATAAAATTGCTTCGATTCAAGATTCAACTAACGATACGGTTGCCGAAATCAGACAGATCACCAACGTTATTAATGAGGTCGATGCTATAGTGACGGAAATTACTTTGGCTGTGCAGGAACAGAGTGCGACCTCAGACGGAATTTCGCAAAATGTTGTCCAGGCGGCTACAGGTATTGCCGAGGTAAATGAAAATGTGGTTCAAAGTTCTGCCGTGTCATCAGAGATTGCGGATAATATTGCAACGACCAGCCGGATTGTTTCCAAGCTTTCCGGTAGTGGTGATGAAATAAATTTAACTGCTTTACGTCTTGCCGACCAAGTCTCAGCCCTTAAAGAGATGACCAGTCGATTTCAGTAGAAAAATCAGTAGGGGTGTGAAATGGGGTTTGCTCTTTTCAGGGTAGATTTAAGTCTATAAAGATGCTGATGAGTACCGCAAGCAACCTTTAATTCAGGGAGTATGCAGAGATGGGAAATCTTTTAGATGGTATCGAAGAAGTTTTACTCATGGGGCCTGGTCCTTCCTGTGTTAGTGAGGAAGTCTATAAAGCCTTGAGCCGGAAAACGTTGGGCCATCTTGATCCCTATTTTATTAAAATTATGGATGGGATTAAGGCGCAGCTACAGACTCTGTTACAGACTGAAAATTCCCTTACCATGCCTATCTCCGGAACCGGGTCGGCTGGGATGGAATCAGTTTTTGTCAACCTGGTGGAGCTTGGTGATGCAGTCCTGATCCTGAAAAATGGAGTTTTTGGTCTCCGTATGGCAGAGGTTGCCACGCGTTTGGGAGCAGCAGTGGATGTCCTGGAATTTGCATGGGGCACCCCGGTGCTTGTCGAGTCGGTAAAAAAACAGCTCGCCGTAAAAGAGTATAAGCTGGTTGCTATGGTTCATGCGGAAACCTCAACCGGGGTTTGTAATCCGGTTCAGGAGATCGGGGCGCTGTTGTCTGGGTTGGATACACTTTATCTGGTTGATGCGGTTACCAGTTTTGGCGGGATGGAAGTCGCCATGGATAAATGGGTGATCGATGCCCTCTACAGTGGTAGTCAGAAATGTCTCTCCTGTCCTCCGGGACTGGCTCCCGTCTCTTTCTCTTTAAGAGCCGTGAATGTGATAATGAATCGCAAGAGTAAGGTGCCTAACTGGTATCTGGATATGAGCCTGATTGCTAGCTATTGGGAAGGCAAAAGTCGGGCTTATCATCATACTGCGCCGGTGAATATGCTTTATGGACTCTATCAGGCTCTTTACCTTATTCTGCAGGAGGGCCCGGAAGCGGTATATCATCGACATCGGGAAATGCATAAAATGTTGGTGACCGGTCTTGAAACCTTGGGTTTGGAGATGCTGGTGGATGAATCCTGTCGGCTGCCGATGCTGAATGCGGTTAAAATTCCCGAAGGTGTCGATGAAGCTGCAGTGCGTCGCCGTCTGCTGGCTGACTATAAGATAGAAATTGGGGCTGGACTGGGACCTTTGGCTGGTCAAATATGGCGTCTTGGTTTGATGGGGCACACGGCCCGGCCGGAAAATGTGGAGCGTTTGCTTAATGCTTTAAGGGAGATTCTTTAATTTAGTAATCTCTTGACTTTTTTTACGAGTGTATCAACTTTATAATTGGGAATTTTTTGTATGTTGCATATCTTTGTCGACGCTGATGCCTGTCCGGTCAAACCGGAGGTCTATCGTGTCGCCAACCGCTATAACCTTGATGTCACATTGGTGGCCAACTCTTGGATGCGAATTCCGCATCAACGAGGTCTTGTCCTCGAAGTTGTCGGAGGTGGATTAGATGCGGCCGACGATTGGATTGTCGACCACGTGCAACCTTGCGATATCGTGGTCACCGCTGACATTCCGTTAGCGAGCCGTTGTATAAAGAGAGGGGCCCGGGTAATTGGTTCAACCGGAAAGCCGTTTACGGAAAACAACATCGGTGATGCCGTCGCAACTCGAGATCTGTTGGCAGAACTTCGTGGTGCAGGAGAGATAACCGGCGGTCCGCCGCCGCAAAATAAACGTGACCGATCACGTTTTCTGCATCAGCTTGACGAGGTGATTCAGTTAATCCGTCGGGAATATCCGGTAAATGCCCCGTCATGAATTGCCATTTCCGGACAACCTTTTGGTGGGCATAGATCAAATGTAAGAGCGAAAGTGTTACTCTTGATTGCTCTTCTGACGGGCCTGGTTAACGATCTCCAGATACTCCGGTTCGTTAAATCCCAATCTTTGTAAGGTTTCGTTCAGCGGTATACCGTTTGTGTCAAAACCTTTTTCTGCATAGACCGCATCGGTCAGAATCTCATACTGTTGTCGGCGATGATTTTGCAGGGTTTCAAGCAGCTCTGCATCATCTTGTCCATTTATTTTAATATCAGTGTTCTCTTTGAGGTCGTTGATATAGTACTCCCGGCGTGAAGAAAACTCATCGGTAAAAACCGGAGCCATGGCCCGTAAGGGGATGCGGTCGTGAGTGCGGGTGCCGAAACCCTGCCGCAGGTTTATAATTTTGTGCAGAAGGTAGCAGCGTTCCGATTCTGACAAGAGATCATCGAGGGTTTTCTCAGTCCCTAAAGTCGAGTTGACAAGTTCGAGATAGCAGTCAACCGTGGGCAGATTCTTGGCCGGGTCAGCGGTCTTGGCGGCGTCTGGATGGCGGACATCGATCCATGGCAGTTTGCAGAGTCCGGCGATATTAAACCAGGTGCGAAAGAGGGGGAACCATCTCAAAGCGGCCGCTTTCTGGGCAAAGGTCGGCATTTCGTTTTTGATCTGATCAAGAGCGATAAGCCAAGACTCATCGTGCTGTGGTCCTTTTAAAGCAAAGCCGTAACCGCCCTGTTGGGCCAGAGACTCTTTGGTGATATACATAGAGAACTCTAAGCCTTTGCTCTCCATGCCGAAAAGTTCCAGTTCCCGCATGATCTTCTCTTTGTCGTTGCCGTTTCGGGTTGCGGCCCGTTCACTGACCCAGCTCTTCATATGTCTGATGCCGCGGCCGACTTCACCGGCAAAACTTCCCTGGCCGGCTGCCATATTGTGGAGCAGAGCAAAGATAGTCTCTTTGTCATCCCATTTCAGTTCAATGCCGCCGGTATCGTCTTTGGTCAGATGGCCCTCCTGATAGGCTTCAATGAGAAAAGCGATAACCACGCCGGTGCTTATCGTATCCAGGGCATACTCATCACAATACCAGGCGTACTCCATGATTGCCGGGATCTCGAAGATCCCCAGATTGGTAATTGCTGCCGCCGTTTCATATTCGGGCCCGTCAACCGGTACAGTCCGTCCAGCATAAGGGCCGGTGGTCAGGGTATGGGTCTCACAGCCTTTGGTGCAGGAGAGGGTGCAGCCGGCAAAACAGCCGTCCGGGTGTTTCTGGTCGAAGACTTTCTCTTCAAAGATTTTACCGGAAACCATCACTTGCCGATCATCACGGCCAAATTTATAGTTGTTAACCGGTAAAATGTCATGGTTGTTCATCATGTCGAGCAGACTCGTGGTGCCCTGCTGGGCGAGGCGCAGTTCATTGGGGTCGACGTCGCGGATAACTTTGCGTAAATCCGTACCCGCTGTTCGTACCCGTTTCTTATCGGCTGCCTGGTTGCTGTTACCCCCGCCAAGCGTACTTTTGACGACAATTCCCCATAAACCTTTGTCCCGCATTATCGTACCCATGCCGCCCCGGCCAGCCTGTTTGGCTCGGCAGCGCCCGCGACGGGAATCGTAGTAGATACTGTTGACGCAACCGAAAAAAGTATTCTTACTGCCGATTCCGGCATTGACAAAGGCGATCGAAGAGGGTTTACTCTCGCCGCGCCACTCTTCAACCAGATTCTCGGCTTCGAGCAGAGAACTATCGGTTTTTGGGGCTTCTTGCAGGCTGATCGTACCCTTATTGTCATCGATGAAAATGATGACATCGCTATCCGATTTACCGGTTACGGTGATGGCGTCAAAACCGGCATTCTTGACTAGAGGGAAGAAGTATCCGCCCACATTGGAGTCACAAAAAGTCCCGGTCAAAGGTGAAATTGAACCGATAATGAACTTTCCGGTGCCGGCAAAACTGCTCTCCCCGCAAAAAGGCCCTCCGGCAAAAGCCAGGATGTTTTCCGAGCTGTCGTAGCGGGTTGCGGCCGTGGTACCATCGTAGACCATTTTCAAACAGTAGCCCCGGCCGCCGACAAACATCTCTCTGGTTTTCTGCGGGATCTCTTTAACGACCATTGTCCGGTCGCTCAGGTTGATTTCCAGGAGACGGTCGGTATAGCCTCTGTTGATCTTGGCTTTTTGGTAACTGATTGAAGCGAGGGTCATTTTCTTATTCCTTAAAGAGAGAGTGTCTTGTGATGTGGAGAGCTGTTTACAGTTTGTCTGATAAAGTTTTGCACTCGTACAGCTGGCAACAATTTTCAGGCTGTGCCTGATAGCACGACTTTTAAGTTATGTCTATAATTGATTTTTCATTTTTATGGGGAAGCTGGTGGGTCGGGTTAACTATTGGCAAATTTCGGGAAGAGTTCCTTGAGGGCGTGGCTGGCGGAAGTTTTCATACGGCGGTGAAAGAGGGTGGAGATGGGTGTCTCTTCAGGGTTGATTTCGATGGTTTCAGCCCCATTGTCAATGGCAATTTGCGGCATTTGGGCGGCTGGATAGACGACGGCTGAAGTGCCGATACAGAGGAAGAGGTCGCATTGCTGTAGGGCGTTGAGCGCTGCCTTTATGGTTTCCTCTCGTAAAGAGTCACCAAACCAGACGATATCAGGCCGCCACCAGGCGTTTCCATTGCACTTTCTTTCTCGCAGTGGAACTTCAAAATTCTCTTTGCTGGTACCACTATTCGGGCAGCGTAGACGCCAGATGCTGCCGTGCAGTTCGATCACATTCTGGGCTCCGGCGCGCTGATGCAGACCGTCGATGTTCTGGGTTATGATTGAGGTGCGGGGATGTTGCTGCTGAACTCTGGCGATAATTTCGTGAGCGGGATTGGGGTTGCAGTTTTTAATCATGGCTCGGCGTTTGTCATGAAAATCCCAGACCTTCTCCGGATCTCTTGCGAACGCCTCCTGACAGGCGTACTCTTGATAATTGTAGTTTTCCCAGACGCCGCCTTGCCCCCTGTAGGTTGGAATTCCGCTTTCAGCCGAAAGCCCGGCTCCTGTAAAAAAGACGATATGTTGAAAATCTTTCATTTTCTATCTCTTCTCAAGTTCTCCGTGAGATTTTTTTCATAGCCTTTTTTCCGGCGCTGTCGCCAGCCCAGTGTCAGGCCGGCCAAGGCCAGCCCCCAGGCCGGGATTCTCAGATACCAGTAGGAGTGGATCCCCAGGAGATAGCTTTCTGGTAGCCAGAGACGCACCTCAATCGCCAGAAAGAGTAGAAAAAAAGCGCCTGCAGCCAAAGCTGAGGAGATTCGTCTTTGTTTTACAGCCAGCCAGGCAAAAACCAGAAAGTGGATGGCGAAAACGAACAACATGAATGTCCAGAACCAGTTAGGCATAATTAGTCGTTAGTGGTCAGTGGTCAGTAGCCAGTGACGCTATCAAAGTTGACGGACTCGTAAAGTCACGGGATGGCTAAGTAAAAATTTCGATAGACAAGATGTTGTGGTCTCCCGGGCGCGAGACCATACATGTAGTATGTCGAGTGTCTGGGAGACCACAACAACGCAGGATATCGGAACTTTTTACGACGCCATCAAAGTTGTAAAAATATTTTGCAGGCGATGATCGCGCCGATAACTCCGGCAAGATCAGCCAGCAAGCCGGCGGCCAGGGTGTGGCGTACTTTTTTAATCTGTACGGCGCCGAAATATACGGCCATAACATAAAAAGTGGTTTCGGTTGAACCCTGTAGGGTTGAGACCAGATAGCCGGTGTAGCTGTCCGGGCCGATGGCCGGGTTATTAATGGTTGCAGCCAGAATACCATAAGCGCCGGAACCCGACAAGGGGCGTAAAATTGCCATCGGCAAGGCTTCGGCCGGCATTCCCAGGGCAGCGGTATAGTGGCCGATATTGTCAGCCACGATCTCCATGACGCCACTGCCACGGAGCATGCCAATGGCGACCATGATCGCCACCAGATAGGGAATAATCTTGATGGCTACCTGGAAACCGTCTTTGGCACCGTTGACAAAAGCTTCATATACTGGAACTCCACGGCAGATGCCAAAAGTAAGCAGGGAGACCATCAGGCCGGGGACGATCCAGCCGGAGATATTCTGTCCGTAGACAACCATCAGGGGGATCATGGTAACGAGAGCTCCAATGACGGCCATTGATTTCCACCATGAGAGATCGTGGCTGTCAGGCGTTGTTGGCGGGGTTGGGTTGCCGTCCGTTTTATTACAAAGTTTCTTAGGAGGTTGGCTCGGTTGTATTGCCAGATCTTTTCGATGGCCTAGTCGGGCCAGGAACTTGGCGAAAAATATCGCAGCAGCGGTTGAAAAAAGGGTGGCGCAGAGAGTTGTCGGGAGGATGCCGGCTGCATTAGTTGAGCCGGCGGCGGCTCTTAAAGCGATAACCCCGGTTGGTAGCAAAGTGACGCTGGAGGTGTTGATCGCCAGAAAAAGAGCCATTGCATTGGTCGCCGTCCCCGGTTCCGGATTTAAGGTTTCGAGCTCCTGCATCGCCTTGATGCCGAAAGGCGTGGCCGCATTGCCGAGGCCCAGTAGATTGGCGGCCATGTTCATAACCATAGCGCCCATGGCCGGATGATCGGCCGGGACTTCTGGGAAAAGACGAATTAGAAGGGGGCGGATCCCGCGAGCCGCAAGTTTTAAGAGTCCGCCCTCTTCGGCGACTTTCATAAGGCCGAGAAAAAGTGCCATGACTCCCACTAGACCGAGGGCTAACTGAACCGCATCACCGGCCGTGTTGACGATGGTTGTGGTCAGCGCCGTCAATGGTTCCTGAACTCCGGCAACCGGAATCCAGGTGAACTGACGCCAGCCCGCGACCAGGAATGAAATCAGAATGAAAAAATAGAAAAGGAGATTCAATGTTTGAAATTTACACCCGGTTTTCCTGAACCAGGCGGGCAAAATGAGCAAAAGAGCGATCGAACGTCTTTTCCGCGTCATGCGGAAAACAGCAGCCGGGAAGCTGGCGGTTTTTTAAGTGGTAGCGCAGGCAGTCACAGCAGATTCCTTTGCGCGAACAGGGCTCATAACTACAATTGCAGTTTTCGAGGTTAACGGTTTGTTGGCACTCCATAAAAGTCTGTCTCCTCGTAAATTCATCGCGGATGGTGGTTTTTTATTCAAGGATCTGATTCAAAGCATAGTCGAGGAGAACAGTCAACCCTTATTTTCATGTACAAACCTCAAGGTTACTGCTTTCATGACGGTGATTTTTATGCTATAGCGTGCCGATGACTACTTTTCACAAAAGTGATTTTCTGGTTCTGGGTAGCGGTATTGCCGGGCTTTTTTTGGCTCTGCAAATGGCTGATTCCGGGCTTGTTCATATCATTACCAAAAAAAAAGAGACCGATACAAATACCAATTTGGCACAAGGTGGAATTGCTGCAGTACTTGATGCTGCGGATACTTTTGCCGGGCATGTCGATGACACGATGCGGGCCGGGGCCGGGCTTGGTCACCGTGAGGTCGTTGATCTGGTGGTCAGAAAAGGTCCAGAAGCTCTTAAAGAGCTGATCGCTATGGGGGTCTCTTTTAGTCGAAACCCGGATTCTGCGACCGGTTACGATCTGGCTCGCGAAGGCGGGCACTCCTGTCGCCGGATTCTTCATGCGGCGGACTGGACCGGACGTGAGATTGAAGAGGTTTTGGTGGCCCGCTGTCAGGAGCATGAAAATATTGTTCTCTGGGAAGATATGGCGGCTATCGACCTGCTGACTGCGCATAAATGGCTTGGAGCCAGTCGTAAAGATGATTATTGTTGGGGGACTTACGCTCTGGATCGGGCCAGTGGCCGGGTTCATGCTTTTGTTGCCGGATCGACTGTGCTGGCGTCCGGCGGGGCTGGTAAAGTTTATCTCTATACGACCAATCCCGATATCGCTACTGGAGATGGAGTTGCCATGGCGCAGCGAGCCGGTGTCAAGGTCGCCAATATGGAGTTTTTTCAATTCCACCCCACCTGTCTCTATCACCCGCTGGTGAAAAACTTTCTCATATCAGAAGCGGTGCGCGGTGAAGGGGCGATCTTGAAACTCAAAGATGGTTCGCCCTTCATGGCCTCCTATGATGATCGCAAAGAGCTTGCACCTCGGGATATTGTGGCCCGGGCGATCGATTTTGAGATGAAAACCGGCGGTGATGACTATGTTTTTCTCGATATTAGTTTTAAACCGGCAGATTTTATTCGAAATCGCTTTCCCCTGATCTATTCCACCTGCCTGAAACTTGGGATTGACATAACCAAGGAGCCGATTCCGGTGGTTCCCGCGGCCCACTATCTTTGTGGCGGAGTCCAGGTTGATAAGCGAGGACGTACTTCATTGCCGGGTCTCTACGCTTCCGGTGAAGTCGCCTGTACCGGCCTGCATGGCGCTAACCGTCTAGCCAGTAACTCACTTTTGGAAGCGGTGGTCTACAGCTCTTTAGCGGCAGATGATATTAAAAAAGAACATTCTCGAAAACCGTTGAATTTACCGAAATTTCCAGATTGGCGCTATACCCATAATAATGATCCTGATGAGAAGGTGGTGATCACTCAGAACTGGGATGAGATTCGCCGTTTTATGTGGAATTATGTCGGAATCGTGCGTTCCCACAAACGTCTTTTAAGAGCCAAACGTCGTATCGACTCTTTAGTTCATGAACTTCATGAATTCTACTGGGATCAGGCCCTCTCGGTCGATCTCTTAGAGTTGCGTAATATCGCTGTGGTAGCCGACCTGATAATCACCTCAGCCCTTTATCGTAAGGAGAGTCGGGGGTTGCACTATAATATAGACTACCCTGAACGAGACGATGATAATTGGTTGGTTGATACGGTGCTTGAAGATGGGCAATGTTACAGCCAGAAAACCAGATGAATTATGTATGATATAAAAATAAGTAGTTGTTCACTGTCTGATATCGATTTTGCTGATCGGACTTTTCCTTTCTCTTACGGGGTGTTGCCGGTCGCTTTGGCGACCTCGATTGCGAAGCTTGGACTTTTGCAGCCACCTTTGCTGGTGGCCGGTGAGAATGGTTACAGGATAGTCTGCGGGCGGCGGCGTTTGGAGGTTGTCAGGAACGAAGCTACTCGGAAAGTAACTGACGAATCTCTTGCAGTTAATGTCTGTGTGGCTGAAAACATGAGCTTGCCGGAACTTTTCCGGCGGGCTCTCTGGGAGAACCTGGCTATTCGCGAGTTTAATCTGGTCGAAGTGGCGGACATCTATATGGCGGCTTCAGAGATTTTCAGGGTCGAAGAGCTTGAACAAGAGATTATGCCCGCCTTGAAACTTCCCAGGCGGAAGCGTTTCCAGCAGAGATGTCAGGCGATTGCCGGTTTTCCCAGGCAACTGCGAGATCTCCTGGCTGCCGGCAGCATTGATGGGGAGACGGTTGATCTGATTCGAGAGTGGTCGGTTGAAGAAAGGGTGGCTTTGCTGGATTTGGTTGCTGAGTCTGGTTTGCGGCGTAATAAATTGCGCGAGGTTGTCAGTCGTCTTGATGATTTGGCTCGTCGTGATCAGGTCTCCCCGCTCAAGCCCCTGTCTGCCGCCCGAAAATTCGCTCTGGGTGAGGGTGATAGTGTCAATGTGGAATGGTTGCGTAGCCATCTCAAAACCTTGCTCTATCCCCACCTGACTGCCGCCCAGCTTGAGTTTGCCGCCCGTCAGGAGAAATTTGCTTGGCCCGCTAACCTGCGCCTTGAGCCGCCGCCAGATTTTGAAGGCGGCAAATTTCGTTTGAGTTTTACTTTCACGAGTTCAAAAGAGTGGGAAAAATCCTGTGACAAGCTAACTTCGGTAGCTTTGGAAGATATAGATGAAATCTGCCGGCGTTCCTGATTATTCTCGTTCTCTTTTCCGGCCGAATACGGTGCTGGTTGAAGATGATGCCGCAGGCTACCCTTTAACTGAGTCAATTCTTAGCCGTCTGCCCAATGCTGAAGTCGTGGTCATTAAGCGTCCGACCAGTGAAAGCCTAACCCTTCTAGGTCGCCAGTTCAGCTCTCGTACAACCCTGCTTCTGGCTCTTCATCGTGGACGTTTCTTGAAGGCTTGTCCGGGGACTGCCGAGAGTTATCGCTGCTGTCTCTATCAGATCCTCCATCTTGGTTTGGGTTGTAACATCGGTTGCAGCTACTGTGTTCTCCAGGGTTATCTCAACAATCCTTTTATTACTCAGTTTGTCAATCTTGACGATGCTTTTGCCGAGCTTGATCGTGAACTTGAGCGTCCTGGGGTCTTTTACCGTATCGGCACTGGAGAGTTTACCGATAGTCTCTTTATGGATCCCTTAACCGACCTGGCACCCCGGCTACTCGATTATTTCGGGCGCTCTAAAAATGCTGTACTTGAATTGAAAAGCAAGAGTGTGGCGATTTCTGGCCTGCTCGATTATCCGGGGGAGATCGGCGAGACGGTGGTCTCCTGGAGTTTGAATGCTCCTCAAGTTTGTGCTAAAGAGGAGGGACATGCCGCCACGATCGAGGAGAGGTTAACGGCGGCCGCCTTATGCCGTCAGCGCGGTTATCGTATTGGACTCCATTTTGATCCGCTTCTCTACTTTTCCGGCTGGCAGGATGAGTACCGGAAAACCGTAGCCTCAATTTTTGATCATCTTAAAGGCGATGATATTATCTGGATCTCGATTGGCGCTTTTCGTTTTATGCCTCAGGTTAAAGAGGAGTTGCGAGCCAACCATCCTCAGACCAATATTACGGCGGGCGAGTTCATTCGTGGTATTGATGGCAAACAGCGCTATTTTAGCGCTATCCGGCGCCAACTCTACAGTTTTCTGGTGACTGAAATCAAGCGTTATGCGCCGAACGTCTTTATCTATTTCTGTATGGAAGATCAATATCTCTGGCAGGACACCTTTGGTTTTGCCCCGTCCGACAATCAGGAGTTAAGCCACTGGCTTGATAAGTGCTGTTATCGTTATTCAGAAGTTAAGTCGTAGCGGATAGCGGCGAACATTGCTTTGCCCTGCTTCGGGGTTGGGGTCAATGCTTGATTACCGGCGGCAGAGTTTTCAGTTGCAACACCAAAAAGCTAAATCCGCCGGTTGTCGAGCTTTGACCCCATTTATGAGGGCGAAGCAAAGTTCATCATTACCCTCTTGAACTTAAGCGTCAATCACAATAAGCCGAAGATTTAGTGATCGAATAAGTAGTATTGTACTATGGATAAAGAGAACACATTTCTCATCTTCACCCTGGACGGCCATTACTTCGCGCTTGATATTGCAGAAGTTGTACGGGTTTATCCGGCTGTGGCGGTTGATCGTCCCGGTGAGGGTCCAGCGATTCTTTGCGGCCTCTTTACGGTTGCCGGTAAAAACATCCCGGTTCTCGATCTCCGTTATCGGTTACACCTGCCAGCCCGTGAAGTGACGCCGGATGATGCTCTGGTCGTGGCCTTAAGTCAAGAGGGCGAACTTGCTTTCTTTGTCGACACGATTATCGGGGTGCGCTCTTTTGTCGAGGGCGAGCTTCGTGAGAGCGGCTCGATCTATCCCGAAATGGCCGAATATGTCAGTTTGATAACTGAGGTTGATGGTCATACGGTATGGATCTATACCCTCGACCTTCTCTTTGCCGATCAGGACTTTTCGGCTTTCATAAAAGATGGTGAATTTCAGGAGTGCGAGTCGTGATGGACAGGTCAATCATAGCGCCCGAAATTTTACCAAAGATTGAAGATTTGAGTCGGCTGATTGGCGATCGTATCGGGCTCGACTTTCCCAGGCGTAAGTGGGATATGTTGCAGAGAGTCGTTGAAGAGTTGGCTGTGGAGCTCAAATTTGTTGGGCCTCAGCCATTGCTTGAGGAGTTACTTTATTCACCTTTAAGCGAAACCCGTCTCAATCTCTTGATCTCCCGGTTGACGGTCGGTGAGACCTACTTTTTACGGGACAAGAATGTTTTTACCTCTTTGCGGAACCATATTTTACCCGCCCTGATTGAGCGGAAAGGCTCCGAACGACGGCTTGATCTCTGGTGTGCGGCCTCTTCAACTGGAGAGGAGCCCTACTCAATCGCTATGCTGCTGGATGAAAAAAAGGCCTTGCTTAATAATTGGCAAATCAATATCAGTGCCAGCGATATCAACCTTGAAGTTATCGAAAAGGCAAAACAAGGGGTCTATTCACGTTGGTCGCTACGGGCCACACCGGATGATGTAAGTCATAGATATTTTACTGAAATCGGGGATAATCGTTTTCTTTTAGACCGGCATATACGTGAAATGGTCTCTTTTTACCAGCTTAACCTGGCTCAAAAAGAGTTTGTCATGCCCGGCCTTACCGGTCGCCTGGCAGATATTATTTTTTGCCGCAATGTGCTGATCTATTTTTCAGCCGAACTCCAGGCCCGGGTTATCAAGCGTCTGGTTTCCCTGTTGCAGCCAGGAGGCTGGTTGTTGGTTTCGCCGAGCGAGTTGGGGATTGTAAATGATCCTGAGTTGGTTACGGTACGTTTTCCCGGAGTTATTGTTCACCAGAAAATTGATGGATTTAAAACGGACTCCACGAGCACAAAAAGGCCACCTCGCAAGTTTGATAAACGCTCGTCTTTAGAGAGCTTTGTGGACGAAAGCCTTGCCGGAGTCACCCCGATTTCTGCAGGAGCTCACAAGAAAATCTCAGTGCCGACTCATCCCCGTTTGCAGAGCAGTTGCTTTTGGGGAAAGACGCAACCCGCTACCGGATTGGCAAAAGAGCCGTTAGGCGATGGTAAAGTCCAGATATCCTTGAAGGAGATCCTGTCTCGGGTCGAGGAGCTCTTTCAGCGAGAGGTTTATAGTGAAGTTATCGATCTGATTCCCGAGGTCATCGATCCCTCTTCGCGGGAGGAGCCTGAATATGGCCAGGTTATGGCGTATAAGGCTCGCTCATTGGCAAATCAAGGTGAACTTGGAGCGGCCTCCACTTGTGCGGAGCTGGCGGTTGCAGCTGACAAGGTAAACCCTTTTTTTTACTATTTTTCTGCTACTATTGCTCGGGAACGAGCCGATTTTGAGAGAGCGCTTACCTTTTACCGACAAGCTCTTTTTCTTGATGCAGACTTTGTTATGGCCCACTTTTCACTGGGAACCCTGTTACGGCAGATGGAACGTAAGGGAGCGGCCAGATATTTGCGGAATGTTATCGCGATAATTGAGCCTTTAGAGGCCGATGCTGTCCTGCCTCATGCCGAGGGGTTGAGTGTTGGGCGTTTACTTGAAATTGCCCGAAGTTTGGCTGGGTAGTAGAGGGTTGAATGATGAGTGATGATTGATGAAATCGGATTTTAGTGAGATCCAAAGAAAACAGAATAAACCGGTTGCTGATGATCAGCAAAGATCTTTGGCAGAGTTGTTGGATAAGCTTTCTCAAAGGCGGAAAGCTTTTTCGGAGAAAACTCAAATGACTCCGGAAAAGGTTCGTGAGATACTCCAGGCCCGAGCCCGTGAGATTAGAGCTACTGGTTTTCAAGAGGATGAGGGAGAGCTTCTTGAAATTCTTGAGTTTACTCTGGGCCAAGAGCATTATGCTTTTCCCTTGAAGTGGGTCGGTGAGGTTTGTCGGGTCGCAGAGATTACGGAAATCCCTGGAACTCCGGCTTTTGTCAAAGGGATCGTTAATCTTCGGAGCCGGATCTATTCTGTACTAGATCTCGCCACCCTTCTGACCCTTCCTGCTAATCCTGATGGGGTCCTTGATTTAGCTGATTATCTGCTGCTTATCCTGATCTCTAAGGAGATGGAGTTTGCGGTCCGGATTGATTGTCTGGTGGGTGTCAGATCTTTGCCGGTCAAGCGCCTGCAGTCCCATTTGCCGACGCTTGAAGGAGTCCAGGCCGAATATTTTAAAGGGGTAACCTCTGATCATCTGGTACTCCTTGATGCGGAGAAACTTTTGACAGACAAAAAAATAGTTATTGAATAATGAGGGTTGATTATGAAGTTTCTTAGTGACAGTTTGATGAAAAAATTGCTGCTTCTCTTTTTTGCCGTGGTCGTAATTCCGGTGGCCGCTTTATCCTGGCTCTCTTCGCAATCGGCCCGAGATTCATTGCGTACGGCACGTTTTGCTAGTCTTGAGGCGATAAACGAGATAAAAAAGCAACAGATCTGGAACCATCTGGAAAGTCTCAAAGTGAGCAGTAAGTTGCTGGCAGCATCCCGTGATGTGAAGCATGCCTATGGCCAGTTCTATCAATATTATCTGGACGGCGGCGAGCAGGGCGATGGAACTTTTTATACCGATAGTGAAACCTACCACGATATTCACGATCGTATCGGTTCCTTCTTCAAGGATTACATGGAGACCTATAAATTCCGTGATATCTATATTTTATGCCGAGAGCATGGCCATGTTATGTATTCGGTAAACCAGGGACCGGATCTTGGCAGCAACCTTAAAATCGGGCCCTACAAAGAGAGTGGTCTGGCCCGTATATGGGCGGCGGTTTCAGAGTCCGGCAAATTTGAGATGTTTGATTTCTCCTACTATGAGCCGATCGGACAGGCGACCGCTTTTATCGGAACTCCGATTCTGGGCGAGGAGGGCGATGTCAAGGCGGTGCTGGCGATTATGTTGGATGGCTCGCAGCTGGATCGAATCGTGGGATGCTATACCGGGATGGGTGAGAGCGGTGAGAGCTATCTTGTCGGTTCCGATCATCTGATGCGCTCTAATTCACGTTTTAATGTTAAGGCTTTGCTTCAACAGAAGGTAGATACCATAGCCGCCCAAAACGCTTTGTCCGGCCAGATTGGGGTGGAAACTATTCTTGATTATCGGGGAGTTGAAGTTCTTTCGGCTTATTCTCATATGGGCTTGAATGAGAGATTTGGTCTTGATTTTGAGTGGGCTATTATCTCTGAGATTGATACGGCTGAAGCTTTCGCCTCGATGGCTGAACTGGTAAACAATATTCAAGGTCTTGGTGCTCTGCTGTTGTTGGTGTCATTGTTTGCGGTATTTTTGGCGGCAAAATCAATTGTTCTTCCCCTTAAATTGTTGATGGCTAAAGTTAGACTTATGGCCGATGGTGATTTGACGGTGACCGTACCTAAAACCGATCGGAATGATGAGATCGGTGATCTGGTTAAAGCTTTTAATCGGATGTCGGGGATGCTTCATGGACAAACCTCGGAGGTGATTGAAGGAGCGGCGACGATTGCGGCAACAATTGCTGAACTCTCGGCAACTACGGCTGAACTGGCCGCTTCGGCGACCCAGAGTTCAAGCTCTGTGACTGAAATTGCTGCAACCATAGAAGAGATTCGCCAGACCTCGCATCTTTCGCATGAAAAAGCT
>DAOWIX010000082.1 GCA_030640695.1 Deltaproteobacteria bacterium
AGTTATGCTTCTTCCGGGATTATGACTTTTGCCGTCAACAAGGCAGGAGTTGTCTATGAAGTACAAGTGAAAAGGTCAGTCAAAAACAAAATATTCGTGTTTGACTGACCTTTTTATGTAAAGCCTAATGTGTCTTCAGGCGATCACCTGCGGTTAGGTTTTTGACTGGAAAATAGCTCTGTTGGCAAACGATAGCAAGTTAAAAGAGCAGGATGATACTGCCGGCGATGGTGAGTAGGACGTTGGCGAAAGCATAGGCCCCGGTATAACCTAAAGCCGGAACTGAGCTGTCGGCAGCCTTGGTGACAACGCTCAAAGAGGCGCCGCTGGTCATTGAACCGGTGATCGCGCCGAAAAGAAGAACCGCCGGGATTTTCAAGACTTTACGGCCGAAAAGATAGCCCAGTAATACCGGGGTAACGGTTACCAGAATACCGGCAATAATGAGTTTTGGGCCGGCACTTATAAAGGTTTCGATGATGTCGCCGCCAGCTCTAAGGCCGACCCCGGCCATAAAGATGATAAGGCCGAACTCCATAAAGATCCAGCGGGCGGCTTCGGGCAGACGCCCGAAGGTGGGGCGCACAGAGCGCAAAAAGCCGATAAGAAGGCCTGAAGTAAGCAGTCCGCCGGCAGAACCCAGACCGACGGAGACGCCCCCGATTTTAACCGAAAAAAGGCCGAGAACGACACCTGCGGCGATGCCGAAGGCGAAGGTGACCATGTCGGTTTCCGCGATATCACGATCAATAATTCCCAGATCCTGGCCCATCAGGTCAATATGGTCGGCGGGGCCGGTGACTTCCAGAATATCACCTTTATTGATTTTCAGGTCGGTACTGCGGTGCAGGTTGATGCGCATGCGCTTTATATTGAGAAGCAGAACACCGTAAGTCCGGGAAATATTGAGTTCTCCCAGGGTTTTGCCGACAATTTTTTTATTGCTGACCACAATCTGGGCTGAATCGGACAGGTCGAGATGCTGTTTTTCATCAGATATCTCCGGGCCGATGATTTGCAGGTTGCCAGTGAATATTTAAACATTGCCTAAAACTGTGACCTCATCTCCAATTTGCGGATAATCATCGGGTTGCGGAACAATTATTTCGCCGTCCCGTTCAATTCGGGATACGGCAAAGCCATCCCAGTATTTTTCACGCAAGGCGGAGAATGTCGTATGGGTGAGCTCTTCATTGGTAACCCGGAAAGATCTGATGGTGGTACTTGCAGGCTCGGAGGCTGTGCCTTTTTGCTCTTTGCCTTCCAGGAGTTTTGCCTCTTTTGCCAGATCGATCCCGAGCAGGTTCGGCATAAGTGTGATGATTGCGATGAGGCCGGCGAGACCCAAAACGTAGGATATGGCATACCCGGTCGTAATGTTGCCGATCACAGCATCAGATGTCCAGCCCTGGGGTGGGCTGACACTGCCGGCTCGCATGGCTTCCTGGGCCGCCGCCAGGGTTGGTGAACTGGTCAGGCCCCCGGCCAGCAGGCCGGCCGCAGTGCCGGGCTTAAGTTGAAGTAACTTGGCGGCTAAGACGGCTACCCCAAAACCACTCAGGGCAATGACTAAGGCCAGAAAAAAATATTTCACTCCATCCTCTCTGAGGACGTCGAAGAAACGAGGGCCGGCCTGGTATCCCACCGAGAAGATAAAGAGGGCAAAGCCGACGGATTGGGCTCCAGGCGACATCTTAAAGCCGAAATGGCCGAAAAAGAGTCCTGCAAAAAGGACTCCGGCAACCGGCCCTAAAGAGAAATTGAAGATTTTCAGATTACCGATAAGGTAACCAACTCCGATGATGATAAAGAGGGTGAGGACGGGTTGATTTTGAAAAAGGTGATAGAGGTTTGTCAGCATGGTGGATCTCCAGGAAAAGGCTAAGCGATGATTCATCATCGCCGTGAAAAATCAGTTTGACTTAGTGCGATTGACTACTTTCCAGCCAAGTCGTATTTGCAGATTCTATATGATATGAGTTTAGCGAGGTAAAGCTTCCGGTTTACAGCTTTTCTTATTTTATGAGTCTTTTCAGGAGGATGTCTTCGACGTTTTGGCGTGAATCTATTACAGACAAAATATAAACTTTCTTGTCTGAAACTCTGTAAATGATTCTCCAGGGTGTAACAATTAGTTCCCGGTAGAGAAAAATTCCCTGATCTTGGAGTTCTGGAACGGTGCGACCCCTTTCTGGAAAATGAGCAAGGTTTGATGTTTGTTCTTTTATTTTCTCAAAAATCGATCGGGCGTTTGGGGGGCTATCTTCAGCGATATATAGAACTATATTTTTTAAGTCTTCATCTGCGACAGTGGCCCAGTGAACTTTGAATGGAGGGCTCATTTTGCTTTCTTTGCCAACATTTTTTCAATGTCTTTAAAAACCCGGTCCTGAGTTTTGGTGTTCCCTTGTTTGATGTCCTCTTCGCCTTGAGAGATGAGCTTTAGCAGGCCAATAGCTTTACGCATATTGTCATAGCTCACAGGGTCCTGAATGACGGCCTTGGGCTCCCCGTTTTGAGTAATAACAATGGGGCGATGTGTGTTGTTGACCTGTTTTAAGATGTCAGCTGTGTGGGATTTAAGAAATGAAACTGGTTTGATATCAGATGATATATTCATTGTGGCACCTCCTGTCTAAATATAGTACCACATTAAGACTAAATGTCAATGTGCAATGAGCCAGGCTGTAAATACGTAAAGTTTAGCCATCATTTTGCAAGCGAGCTCTACGGGTTCCTGGAAGCAGTCAGATTCTCTACTAATATCCGTCGCATCTCATCAATTGCCAGCGGGTTCAACTGGCTGGAGTGGCCGCTTTTGACAATAAATTCCGATGCCATGCCGTCCAAGTGAGCACTGCTGTATTTGACAACGCCGTCATCACCGAGTTTCGGATCGCCATCACCTTCAACCGCTATGATCGAATGGCCCGTAATTCCTGGTGCCAGTGGTATTTCTGCCAGAGTCTTGAGCACCGGGTTATCCGGCGACATGCTGTCGGCACTGGTAAAGATGGTCTTTTTCCCACCCAGCATTCTTTTTACGTCATCGGTCATGTAATCAAAGCTGTCCATGGTGGTCTGAACCAGGTTTGCCGGGAGCGTGATCAACCATCTGACGAGATTCCGGTTCCAGGTTTTGCTTTGAAAGCTTCCCCGGTGGGGGGTGCTGAAGAAGATAACTGTTTTGACAAAAGGGAGCGCTTTGAGCACGAGGAGCCTGCCTACCTGAGCTTTCTTTTTTTCAGGCATGTCGAGTGAGGCAAGATCCTTTCCGGTTAACGCTTGGACCAGATTGTCACCGCTGTCGACGGCAATAAGTTTGGTCAGCAACCCCCCCTGGCTGTGGCCAGCCACCACCATCTGTTGCAGGGCCAAGTCCTTTTCTTGCGGATCAAGATCCGCGACTTTTTCGCTCAGTGCGTCCCGGAGTTCAGCGGCAGACATGATCACCGGCTTATTGCTGGTGTAGACGAAGTACCAGAACTGGTATTTTTCGCGGATCTTAGGATCAGCCGTGAGGGTGTTTAAGAGCTCCACCCACCAAACCGGACTGCTGGCCGTGCCATGCACCAGGACGACCGGAATTTTTCCGGGGCGATAGGACTCCGTCATGTAGAGGCCATCAGGAATTTTATTCGGCTCCCTTCCTAAAAAAGCTCCCAGACTAAGATCAAAAAAACTGGAACCTTCCATCTTGTAGGCCAATGGCGTCGTAAAGTCGCTTTCAAGCGGTAGCGCAATGCCATCTTTCGTGTTTACAGAACTGCTATCCCGCGCTGAGTAAAGCTCCAGAGAAGCGCGTGCCGTACCGGCGCTCAGGGTTGCCAGGTCACCTTCGACTCTGAGAATGGCTGTCACCGGTACCGGCAATCCGGTTTTTCCCATGATGGCGATCAGGGGCAGGCCGATACCTGCCGTCCGGTTGCGTACGGATACGCCGCGAACCAAGTACCTGTCAGCCGGCAGGACTTTTTCGAACTCTTCCATTTTCCAGGGTAACTGTTTCGTGTCAAGAGTGATGGAAATGTTTCCGAGTGGAAGTTGATGCTCCGCAGCTTCCAGGACAAGCCCTTCAGTAGCGCCGCTTTCGAAAGCTTGCCAGAGGCCGAAATTATAGATATCGATAGCTGCGCGGACGCGGTGGTCAAATATATTCAGACTCTTTTTAGAGCGTTCCCCGCTGATAAAATAGTAAGCATAGAGCACCGAAAGCAGGAAATAGTCGGGGGCAAGTTTATGTTCTTCCACTTGGAGACTGTCAATCAGTTGGCTGCCGTAAAGATAAGAGCATTCAGCCAGGGTGTAGAGGATATCGCCTCGATCATCGTGAAGCGCCTTTTCATGCAGAGCAGCGATGGTCAGGGCCGGTTCTTTGTGACTTTTTTTCAACAGATCATAGCGGTTAAGCACGTACCTGGATTGATCACTGAGTACCCCAGAATTTAGCGGGTTGGCATAGGCATCCTGATAGGCTTCACGCGGGGAGACCTGGTTGACTCCGATTGGAGTGGCGCAGCCGGAAAAGAGGACCAAACAAACCAGCAGCACGACAGTTGCGCTAAAACGTGTCAATAGCGGGGACATTACTTTATCTCCTGTCCAGCAATCTATCAATGTCATCACTATAGTCATAGAGTTCGATATCACGGGCATATCGGCGAGCTGCGGCCTCGGCACTCTTTCTTGTATAGGGAAGTTTGTCTAAAGGAAGAGCCGGGCCTGATACCCGACGACTGGTCTGATCGGTTTGCGGGAAGTTTAAGCCAAATTTAGCTTGCAACGGTTGCCAGTCTTTACTGAAATTCTCAAGTTTTCCCACATAATCAACGAATGAGTTACCCTGATAAGTTAAAAAGGTGTGCAGGCTTCTAAAGTGATCGTTTGCCTTATTGTCAGGGATTTCTGCAATTCGAAAAACAAAATCATCAAAGCTCATCCAGAAGTTTATGCCATAGGGACTCAGTGTGCATAGTTTGTGACGTTTCTCCGCATTAACGACCTTGTCGCGGTAACAGGAGTAGAGGCGGGCCAGGGGGTTGCGGACAAAAGAAAAAAGATACAGGTCTTTTTTGCTTGCCTCAATTCGGGATGGTTTTACACTTCGTTTAATTTTTTTATCCAACCTGGTTTTGAATTCTTTGTTATTCCTTATGTCCTCATCAAGATTAAAAAGTATCTTAGCCTGGCGCTGACGGATCATGGCCCGAATTGAGTTTGAAGCCACTTTTGGGGTCGACACATAAGCTACCCCAATATCCTCCATCTCCCAGATATAGAACCTGAGGGTTTTATGCTTCACGTTTTTTATGGAATGTTTAAATTGGTTTATAAATGTCTGTATATTCATCTTTTCTAATTGACTGTTTCAGGGTTGCAGGCCAATCTCTTGCCAGTAGAGTGCGGCCCGTTTTTTGATCGACTCCACGTCCACTTTGCCGGTGCTGGAGATAACGCGGGTCAGTTTGCCGGGAACCTCGATAAGGTCTGGTTGCCAGCCACATTTCATTTTGAAGGCGTATTTGCGCTGCAGGGTTTCGCGCTTAAAGGTTTCAAGGTCGGAGCTTGAACATGGCCGCCAGAGTAGATTGAGTCCCTCTAAAATGACTTCCTCCTGGTAGACACTGCGGGCGAAAAGGCAGATGACCAGGGAGTTTAAGAGCATCCTGAAACGGGTTTCGTTGACCAGTTTGCTGGTCTGTTCTTCAAGGCTTAATTCGGTAGTCAGGGTCTCGAGATCGAGAGCGTAACCGGCTCCGTCGAGATGTGAATGGCGTGGTCCCATGATCCAGTCGGTGATGGTATTCTCGCCGGTCATGTAGCCGGCGCCTTCGTTGCCGCCGAAGGTTATGGCGAGATCGCGGCCCCCGTAGCGGGCGGCGCA
>DAOWIX010000138.1 GCA_030640695.1 Deltaproteobacteria bacterium
ACATCATCCGAACGTCCGACAAACCAGTAATAACCATCTTCATCAACCGTCGCCTTATCCCCGGTAAAGTACCAGTCGCCAGCAAAAGCTTCACTGGTCGCCTCCGGGTTACGCCAATATTCGGTACAGAGACCAACCGGTGCTTCAGGCTTAACCTTAACTGCGATATGGCCCTCTTCATTCAGAGGTACGGGATTACCATCGTCATCGATGAGCTGAATATCGAAACCCGGAGTCGGTTTACCCATAGAGCCGAACCTGATCTCCATACAGGGATAGTTGGCAATCATGTTAACCGATTCGGTCTGACCGAAACCATCATAGATGGTGGTGCCGGTATGCTCTTTCCAGACTTTCATAATCTCAGGGTTCAAGGGCTCACCGGCGGCCAGAGAGTGACGCAGGCCGGTAAGATCAAAGCCTGAGAGATCCTCAAGAATGAGCATACGATAGGCGGTCGGGGGGGCACAGAAGGTTGTAACACCGCAAGTTTCAATAATTTTAAGGTGGGTTTTGGCATCAAACCGACCAGCTGCATTATGAACCATGACGGCGGCACCGATCTGCCATTGACCATAGAGTTTTCCCCAACCGGCTTTAGCCCAACCGGTATCGGAGAGGGTCCAGTGAAGATCGGTAGGCTTAAGATCCTGCCAGAATTTGGCGGTAATAATATGACCGATACCGTAAGAGGCATGGGTGTGACAGACCATTTTGGGAAATTTTGTCGTACCGGAAGTAAAATAGATCAGAAGACCATCGTCAGATTTGGTCGCTTCAACATCTTCACGAGAGAGTTTGGCGGAAGCCTCATCCATCAAGGTTCCGTAATCGTCCCAACCATCCTTTTTCTCACCAATACTGATGAAATCTTTCAAGGTCGGGCAAGCGCTACGGACTTCGTCAATCTTGTTGACATTTTCATGCCACATGATAGCCGCAACGGCATCAGACTGCTGTACCCGATATTCACAATCGTGAGGCGTCAGAATGTTCGGAGCCGGCATCGGCACGATACCAAGCTTGGCCGTACCCAACATAACTGCATACCACTCAACAACACGCGGCACCATTACGAATACACGATCGCCTTTCTTCAACCCTTTTTGGCGCAAAATATTGGCAAACTTATTTGACATACACTGAAGATCGAAAAAGCTGTATTTGCGGATATCGCTCAAGTCGGTACTGGCCCAGACCATGGCCAATTTGGTGCGATCTTTAGCCCATTTGTCAACTACGTCAAAACCGAAGTTGAAAAATTCGGGGATATCAAATTTAAAGTTTTTCTTAACATCATCATAGTCCTTCATGTTGGGACCGTTCAGATCAACCGGAGAATTGTCGTACGGGGTCGTCAGCTGCATAATCGTCTCTCTCCTTCACTCTTAAGTTCGTTCGGCTGCGCATCAACCGAACATTTTCATTATTGAACTTTATCTTAAGGTATCAAACACTGGCAACAGGCAAAATAATACATAAAACATGAACCAGTCGGCACCACTTTTAAGCAACACAGCTTCACCAGCCCGACCAATATCCGCATAAAGACTGATATAAAACAGCTTTATATCGAAAAGATGCTCCCACATATAGCAAGAGCCGCTCTTTGTCAACAAAAAACAGTTAACGTCAGCTGGCAAAAAACAGTTAACGTCAGCTGGCATAAACAAATATAAAATATAAAGTTAGAGCTGAGTTGAAATAATTCTCCTCAGTTAACGTTAACTGGCGAAAATTCACCAAAAAAAAGGGATAAATTTCACCACCTGAAGATTTTTTCCACAACCGAAAGTAATCTCTCGACCGGAAAGTTCACCTGGGTCAACCCCTGCACAATCATGCTTCAATCAATTTACGAGATTTGATCCAGCGGGCCACTACCCGCTTATCAAAACGCCAGAACTTTCTGTCCTTATAGCCGGGTAAAATCCCCTTACGAGCCATATAGTTCACGGTGTCAGGACTCGTGTCGAGCAGTTCTGCAACCTCGATACTGCCGATCACACCACTATTAACTTTTTTCATAATCCTCATTTTCTCTCTCCTTTTATGGAAGAATCAACTCTGCAACGACAACCTACGATCATAATCAATTCGCAACCGCCAGCAGCTTCCAGCCGATACAGAGACCAGCCGAATTGAAAATTTAAGCATATTCAGTGCCAACCTTGACAATGAATATCCAGATAAAGGCTCCAGGTTCGGGATGTGCACCTTAGGGAACCACGGTAAAGTACCCTTAGTTTGCAAAGACAAAAACGGAGCATTTAACGAAGACAGCAAAGCAAAAAGCAGGCACCTGCGGATTAATGCATGTGCCTGCTTTGATTTAATTGGTGGAGCTGAACGGGATCGAACCGTCGACCTCTTGTCTGCCAGACAAGCGCTCTCCCAGCTGAGCTACAGCCCCATATTATCGCTTTGGCGCGGCCTAGATAGCATGACCCCCTAAGCCTGTCAATCTTTTTTTCTCTACTTGATAAGCAAGCAGATGCTCATCTTAAATTGCCATCAAATATCCACCAAGATTAATCCAGCACTCCGGCCATAACCTTTATATCGGCATCTTGGCGCAGACCCTGAACAAATTCATCCATTATCCGATAACGCTTATACTGCAGCAACTGCTGCTCGATATCTTTTTTCAGCTTTTCGCCCTCGTCACCGAGCTCAAGACGACGCTCTTGCAAGCGGGCAAAGAAAAAACTGATGTTATGCTGCAAGGCTGCAGTCGTTTCACCGATGGTCAAGGCAAAAAGCTGCTGACTCAATTTAGGATCATTGCCAAGCTTGGGAATCGCCCCGCTACCGCGAACAAAAAAACCACTATCGATGAGCTTGACATCGACTTCAGCCGCCGCACCATCAAGAGACTTACCGCCAGCAAGAGAGGCAGTCACTTTTTCACTGATCGCTTTGACTTCAGCCTTCGCTAACTCTATACGATAGGCTTTTTCCGCCGCTTCCTTGACCTCAGCTATTTCCGGGAGGTAGCTCTCTTTCTTCTCAGTTACCATAAAGTAATAACTGTTACGAGAAGGGTTCACAATTTTAGCAACCTGGCCAACAGCGGTCTTAAAGGTTTCAGCAATCAGAGCCTGATCTCTACCAATGTCGGTAATAACTCCATCATTTTGCTTAAAAAAACCGGTCTCCACAACTCTGTAATCAAGCTTTTTTGCCTGGTCAATAAAGGTTTCCTGATCAACTGTAGCCAGTGCCACTGAAATCTCTTCGAGACGCTCCTTGAAGAGATCAGGAAAAGCCTCAAAGCGCAACCCCTTAACGATACCGTCTTTAATTTGAGCCAGCTCCTTGGTAGCAGCCGCCTTATACTCCTCATTTTTTATGAGATGAAAACCAAACTGGGTTCGCACCGGCTCACTAACAGTGCCGGGCTCCAGTGCGAAAGCGGCCTCTTCAAAAGGCTTGACCATAGAGCCACGACCAAACCAACCGAGATCGCCGCCCATCGAGTTCGAAGGCCCTTGCGAAAACTTTTTAGCAAGCTCGGCAAAATCACCGCCCGCTTTTACTTTAGCCAAAACTGCATCGATTTCGGCCTGTGCTTTTTCGACATCTTCCGGGGCCGCATCTTCAGCTACCTTAATAAGAATATGGCGCGCCTTGACCTGCTCTTGGACTTTAAATTTTTCAAGATTGCCTTCGTAGAATTCAGCAACTTGAGCATCAGTGACCGCAATACTATCAAGCAGCTTATTACGATCGATGACTAATGCTGCAATCTTACGCTGCTCAGGCACCCGGTAGTTCTCTTTTTTTTCAGCAAAAAACTTATCCAAGCCATCCGCGGTGACTGCCACAGAAGCCTGATAGTCAGCCGGAGCTAACTTCAAAAGCTCAACTGCAATCTCCTCACGCTGTTGACGCAAAAGAATATCAACTTCATCCGCCACAATTTTAACACCATCGCCAACCACAGTCCGCACTTTTTCGAGGAGAATGTCCTCCTCGAAACCAGCCTCAAACTGGGCCGGAGTCAGGCGATTAAAACTTAAGGCCCGACGATAAGTTTCCTGATCAAAGCGACCATCCTGTTGAAATGCCTCAAGTGAAGCGATCCGCTGACGCAACTCAACCTCATCGACCGTCAAGCCCAGAAGGGCTGCCTGATCAAGTAAGAGTCGGCGGTCAACCAACCCATTGAGGGCTTCCTGCTTGATCTGCCGACTCCGCGCCTCATCGGGGTTAAATTTACCTTGCGCCTCCTCCTGATATCGACGCCAGAGATCCCGAAATGAATTATCCAGGGTTTTACGCTCAATACTTGTACCATTGACTGTAGCCGCCACCGTCATCTGCTTAGCCTTCATACTGCCGACGCCCCAAAATGAGAAGACGACAATGATTACTCCGAAGACAAATTTAACAATCCAAGACTGGGCGTTTTTTCGCATTACTCTCAGCATCTACAAAAACCTCTTCCTAATTCTACAAACAAGTACTGTTAATTAATTTCAAGAACCTTGATGGCTAATAAAAAGCACCAGCCAGAAATGTCGAACTCGGCTTATATGTTAAGAGAGTGGCAAAAAGCAAGAAAAATTGCCGCCCACTCTATAGAAGAGAGCCGAGCGCAGAGTGATCCCGATAATCATCACGAAGTGGATTGGCGTCACAATAGTGAAGAATCAAATTCGTCGGCCCGGTCTCGGAAACCGCCAGAGACAATGATGAGGTGGTACCGTAGCCATCAAACGTTACATTAAAACCTTGAGGTGGAATAGCATCCTGAGGAAAAGGGGTTCGCAAACCCCTCTGAAAACAGGACAAGGTCAGCAGCAACGACTCTCGATCTGTTAAATCGGCCCGCAATTGGGCTCTGAGATCGGCAAAAAGACGACGGGCACTCCGCGCTTTAACACTCGTACAGGCGTCCAGCAAGCCATTCCCAAGATAGTGATACCCTGGTAGCAGGGGAGAGAAAAGGAGCTGAGGGTAGTTAGAGGAGAAAAAACCTTGTTCCCGGGAAGCTACAATCAGATTAAAAGGGTTGAAAGAGGCCGAAGCACAAATTGCAACGAGAGCTGACCGAGCCATCTCCGAGTCATCAAGGGCCAGAAGATCGAGTACCAACTGGCCCCGCGAACGACAGTTCTCCTCATAATCATTGCCGATCCAACGGTTTGTCAACCAAACCATCAGACCCCGATTATTATACCCCCACCAACTTCCACCACCAGTTAAGTCACAGGAAGCGATCCAACGTCGGCCACCATCTCGACCCGAAGTGTAAACCCGGGGTGAAAGCGCCCGCCGCTGAAAAAACTCATCACGATTATTGGCCACCACCAGCGGCCAACCATTGACTGTTTTATAGGCCAGTAATACCGTGCACATATGAATGTTTTACTTTGCCATCAATCAAGCATCTCTCTGACTTTGGAGAAAAAGCTCTTATTCTCATGCGTGGACTCATCGCCTTCCTCTTGAGCTAACTCTTCAAAGAGTTCGCGCTGCCTGGGACTAAGTTTTTTCGGGGTCTCAACAACCAATTCCAGGATCTGATCTCCGCGTCCATAACCATTGAGATGCGGCACTCCTTTACCGCGCAAATAGAGAAGATCACCCGATTGCCTACCCTCGGCACCTGAAACCTTCTCCTTATCTTGCAGAGTCTCAACCACCATGTCGGCTCCCAAAGCGGCCTGGGCGAAGCTGATCGGTACCTGACAATAAATATCATCACCGCGACGATGGAAAAAAGGGTGTTCCTTGACCTGGATAACAACATAGAGATCGCCCGGAGGACCACCTTTACTGCCAGCTCCGCCCTCTCCGACCAATTTCAGGCGGGTTCCGGTTTCGACCCCGGCCGGGATTTTCACAGAAAGGTTCTTCTCTTCACGCAAACGTCCGGAACCACTACATTTTTTGCATGGATCTTTAATAATCGAGCCCTCGCCCCGACAGGTTGAACAGGCTTGACTAACACTGAAAAACCCCTGTTGGTAACGTACCTGGCCATGCCCCTTACAAGTCGGGCAGACCTCCGGCTGGGCTCCGGCTTCAAGACCTGTCCCCTGACAAAGAGCACAGGTAATATGGCGCGGGATCTTAATCTTGGCCTGAGTCCCAAAAACCGCTTCGTCAAAGGCTATATCCAGATTATAGCGCAGACTTTCACCAGCTCGCCCGGAAGAACGACGCCGACCGCCGGAAGCCCCAAAGACCTCACCGAAGAGATCACCGAAGACATCTCCAAAACCGCTGAAACCACCAAAATCAGCTCCGCCTCCACCCTGCTGCTGGAGCCCTTCATGACCATACTGGTCATAAAGCGCCCGTTTCTGCCCGTCGGATAAAACCCCGTAGGCTTCACTGAGCTCTTTAAACTTGGCTTCGGCCTGCGGATCACCTGAGTTCTGGTCGGGGTGAAATTTGAAAGCCATCTTACGATAAGCTTTTTTTATCTCTGTTTCGGAAGCGTTACGATTAAGCTGCAACACATCATAATAGTCTCTTTTATCTGACACGCCTGTAAACTCCTACCAAACTAAAAACCAGGTGCGGACAAAGCTCTCACTTTGCCCCGCACCTGGACCTTTAAATCATCAGCTGCCGACCACTAATCCCGGTCGACTACCGTTATTTATCTTCTTTAACTTCTTCAAAATCGGCATCAACGACATCGTCATCAGCACCGGCTTCCGGAGCCGCACCATCTGCCGCACCATCTGCTGCTGCATCCGCACCGGCTGCGTTTTCAGCGTACATGGCTTCGGCCAATTTATGGGAAACCTGCTGCAAACTTTCAAGAGCTTTCTTAATCGCCTCGACATCATCACCATCTTTGACCGTTTTCACCTGATTAAGAGCGGCTTCGATATTGGAGCGATCTTCGGCCGGCACTTTCTCACCCATCTCATTGAGACTCTTTTCAGTCTGATAGACAGTGCTGTCGGCCTGATTGCGCAGGTCGATGAGCTCACGTTTCTTCTTATCATCCTCGACATGGGCTTCGGCATCCTTGATCATCTGCTCAATCTCGGCGTCACTCAAGCCGCTGGAGGCCTGGATCTCAACCGACTGCTCTTTACCGGTTGCCTTATCCTTAGCTGAGACATGGACGATACCGTTGGCATCAATGTCAAAACTAACTTCAACCTGCGGAACCCCACGCGGGGCTGCCGGGATGCCAACCAACTCAAACTGGGCCAAACGTTTGTTGTCAGCCGCCATCTCACGCTCGCCTTGGAGGACGACGATACTAACCGCCGGCTGATTGTCGGCTGCAGTCGTAAAAACCTGACTCTTTTTCGTTGGAATTGTCGAATTTTTTTCAATCAGCTTGGTGCAGACCCCACCCAGGGTCTCAATTCCCAAGGAGAGAGGAGTAACATCGAGCAGCAGAACATCTTTAACATCGCCCCGCAGAACCCCACCCTGAATCGCAGCCCCGATCGAGACGACTTCGTCAGGGTTAACCCCTTTACTGGGCTCCTGAGCAAAAATCTCCTTAACCTTTGCCTGAACCTGCGGCATCCGGGTCATTCCACCGACCAGAATTACTTCGCTAATATCAGAAGTCGAAACCCCGGCATCCTTCATTGCCGTACGACAAGGGGCAACAACTCGATCAACCAGATCGGAGACCAGGCTCTCAAGGGTGGCCCGGGTCAACTTAACATTAAGATGTTTGGGCCCGGAAGCGTCAGCCGTAATAAAGGGCAGATTAATATCGGTCTCCATAGAAGTGGAGAGCTCACATTTGGCCTTCTCTCCCGCCTCCTTAAGACGCTGCAGAGCCATCTTATCACTACGCAGGTCAATACCGTCACTTTTGCGAAACTCCTCGGCAACATAATCAATTATGCGCTCGTCGAAATCTTCGCCACCGAGGAAGGTATCACCATTGGTCGCATTAACCTCGAAAACCCCATCACCAAGCTCAAGAATCGAGATATCAAAGGTACCACCACCAAGATCGAAGACTGCAACCTTACCCTCTTTTTTCTTGTCGGCGCCATAGGCCAGAGCGGCAGCCGTCGGTTCATTGATAATGCGTTTGACATCAAAACCGGCAATTTTACCCGCATCTTTAGTGGCCTGGCGCTGACTGTCATTAAAGTAGGCCGGTACCGTGATCACGGCCTCGGTTACGGGTTCTCCAAGATAGTCCTCGGCCGTCTGCTTCATCTTCTGCAGAGTCATGGCTGAAACCTCTGCCGGACTAAACTCCTTATCTTTTATTTTAACCCAAGCGTCACCGTTTTTCGCTTCCATAATCGAAAACGGCACTTTGCCTTTCATCTGCTGCACCTGAGGTGCTGCAAATTTACGACCGATCAGACGTTTGACCGCAAAGACCGTATCGGTGGGGTTGGTGACTGACTGACGCTTGGCGAGCTGGCCGACCAGACGTTCGCCGCTATCGGTCAGAGCGATAACTGATGGAGTGGTTCGCACCCCTTCCGCATTGGCGATAACTTTAGCTTCGCCGCCTTCCATTACACTGACACATGAATTGGTGGTTCCCAAGTCGATGCCGATAATCTTTCCCATAACCTTCTCCTTAATCTTAAATATAAATATTTTGGTTTTATACTGATTATTTAAACCCTTTATTGATCATTGAGCGTTAATCTAGGTATAGCTGGGCCAGAAATCAACCCTCTTCTCCGGCTTCCACTGATTTTGCCTTGGCGACAGTCACCATCGCCGGACGCAGGAGACGGCCATGTAGCTGATAGCCTCTCTGGAGCTCATTAACCACCGTATTGGGCTCATGCTCATCACTCTCAATCTGGTTCATGGCTTCATGAAAAGCGGGATCGAAAGGCGACCCCAGACACTCGACACATTCAACCCCCATCGTTTTGAAAACTGAGTCAAACTGCTCCAGAGTCAACTTAACACCATCAACAATTACCACCGGATCATCACCGGCATGATTCAGGGCTCGTTCCAGATTATCTTTAACCGGCAACAGCTCACGGACAAAACTCTCCCGAGCAAAACGGGCAAAATCGTCCTTTTCACGTTGCATTCGTTTACGAAAATTTTCGGCTTCGGCTCGCACTCTCAACATCTGCTCCTGCAGGGAGGTGTTGATTTTTTTCAAACCGTCAACTTCCGCTTCAAGCTCTTCAACTTCACTTTTGATTACCGGAATATCATCATCGACCCCTACACTATCGTTTGACAGCCCCTGATCGTCAACTTCACCCTCTGACCCGGGCTCGGTAGCGGCTTTAAGAGAATCACCTTCGACTTTCGACTGCTCCAACTCGACCTCCTTCTGATTTATCTTCTTTTTATCTTTTTTGTGCCCAGAAATCTTCACCATAACTTTTCCTTATCTCTGCAAGCGCTGGCTCATAGCATCAGCGATATAGTTTACTAATGGAATAATGCGAGAGTAGTCCATCCGGGTTGGACCGATAACGCCAACCTGGCCCAACCTCCGACCCTCACGCCCATATTCTGCAGTTACCAGAGAGCAGTGCCGCATATCCTCACAGCAACTCTCAGAACCGATAATCACCCGCAACGACTCCCCTTCCAGAGCTCCATCGAGAATTTTCAGAATAGAGCCCTTCTCTTCAAAAGCTTTAAAAATTTCTTTCATACGTGCAACATCGGCAAATTCGGGATGATCAAGCAAATTAAGTTTGCCATCCAGCATAACATCGCTCTGAGAATCCGGATTCTGGGCAAAAAAGCTACGGCTTAAAGCCAGCACTTGGGCAAAAAGCTCATCATAGCCCTGCTTATCATTGGCCATCTCCTGCAAAACCTTACGCTTGATACCGCTTAAGGTAAGGCTCCCGAGCAAGGCGTTCAGATAGTTGGAAAAACTATTAAGCTGATCCTGCGAAAGCACCGTTTCGGAATCAAAAAGAACATTCTGCACTGCTCCCGAAACCGAAACAATGACAGTCATGATGCGGCGTTCATGTAGTTTAACAAAACGAATATGACGTACCAACATCTGGCGAAAATCAGGCAGGCTGACAACCCCGACATAAGGGGTCAGCTGGGCCAGAGTAAGAACCCCGTCATGCAGGATCTCCTCAAAGCGACCGCCCTGTAAATCCAATCGGGCCCCGATCTGCCGACGCGCATCGGCAGAGACCGCAGAATAAGCCGGCAAGCTGTTCACATAGAAACGAAAGCCCTGATCCGTCGGGATGCGACCAGCCGAGGTATGCGGCTGACAGAGAAAACCACTATCTTCGAGATCAGCCATCACATTACGCAAGGTAGCCGGGCTCAGTTTGAAGCGGGGGCTACGCGACAAGGTGCGTGAACCGACGGGCTCACCACTGTGGATATAGTCCTCAACCACAGCCATCAACACATCTATATGTCTCGTCGACAACGTTTCCATAAAACCTCAGCCAGATCCCTGATCACTTACAAAAACACAAAGCCCCGCTGGCACTCAACAACAAAGAGTGCTAACGGGGCTAAAATAGCAATGGGTTTACCCATTGTCAAGGGAGCTGAAAACAAGTAAAGGGAGCAACCGTAAAACAATCCCGAGATACTAACCTTGCTTAGTTTCAGCAACTACCCAACCGGAATTTTTGTCAATCCACCTTAAACTAAGCCAATACCATAAAACAACCGGCACCATCATCGTCAGCCAACTCCAGTCTTTGATCAGAAATACTTTTGCCAGCCAAGTTTGGCTTAAAAATAATTGTGACCAAGGAATGCAATAGAGCGAAAAGGCAACACTGAGCCAAATCAGTAGCAAAGCCCCCTTTCGCGTTGAAAGACTAGAAAATGCAAGATAAACCCAGATTGGCATATTGTCTGTTTTTTCCATTACCCGGCACCCTACTTTTACATTTCTGAAAAAATCACAGTAATGAACCCTGTAACACCAAACCCGAAAACATTGACATATCATTCAGCTATCATATATGCAATAGCAAACCTCGCGAAGAAAGGCAAAGGTCTTCAACTGGGGGCCAATTTCGTTTACCGGATGGATTCTGAAAACGGATTACAGGATATGTAGACCCGGTTGAAAAGGTCACCATAATCCTTGGCGGCAAGGAGTTCAGCTACGGAAAGCGAAGAAACCATAGCCGCTGTTATCTGGTCTGCGGAGGACTTACAGGTCTGAATTCCTCCGGGAAGTGGTCCACATGGTCTCCCGCCCGCTTTGATATTCCGGAAAAAGATGAGGATTTCCAAACCGCAGCCCCGTCTGCCACCCAGACATACCTCAATCGGCCAAAATTCGAAAGCGGCTTTTTTATCTGTCTAATTTCAGGCTCGCGCATGGAATATACCAGCTCCAACTGCCATTTCATCTGCCACCCCGACCCCAAAGTCCGCAAAGCCCGATATCAAATGCTCATAGATGGCGGCGTGGTTATCGAGGAACTCGACGGAACCCGCAGGGCGGTCTCTCCCGAAGAGGCCAAAGCATATATCGAAGCCATGCTCCCGGAAAGAAAAAAACTCTACGCTTCGGAGCCCACGCAATAATCTGCGGACATCTTGAAACTTGTCTTTCACACAGAAAAATTACGGACTCATAAAATGATCAACGTAATTGCCTCGATCCACATTAAAGAAGGCCGACTGCCTGAGTTTATTGAACTGTTCAAAGCAAACAGGCCAAATAAAAGTTAAGGGGGCCTCATTGATGAAATGTCGCTTAAAATACTAGTGTTTAGTTGCAATAATTAGTTTATTTATGTATAATGGTGACATGCCAAGACATGCTCCT
>DAOWIX010000064.1 GCA_030640695.1 Deltaproteobacteria bacterium
ATCAACGCGATTTTTTCCATCTGTCCCGGCCCGATCCCTCTTGATGTGGCGATAAACCAAGCTGAAAAACTCCTCAGCCAAAGTAGCGAACAAGTGATCCGCGCCTTTCTCGCAGGCCGGAACCGTTAACCAAGGATTAGAGCATGCCCGTCGCAAACCCTGTCCAAAATAAAAAACCAATACCTGATCGGGCTGCCGGCATCCTGCTCCATCTCACTTCTCTGCCGAGCCCCTGGGGGATTGGTGATCTCGGCCCGGAAGCGGAAAAATTCCTCGATTTTCTTAAAGAAACGGGTCAGCGATATTGGCAGTTTCTACCCCTTGGAACAACCCTTGCCATTCACGGACACTCGCCCTACATGAGCACGTCGGCTTTTGCCGGCAACCCGCTTCTGATCAGTCCCGATTATCTTTTACGTGACGGCTGGATTAAAACCGACGATCTCGCTGAAACTCCTGAATTTTATCAATATCTGGTGCGCTTTAAAGAGGTCGCCGCATTCAAAGAAACTCTCTTCAAAAAAGCCTTCGCCAACTTCCTCAAAACAGCTCCACAAGCAACGGCCTTTGCTGAATTCTGCGACAACTCCCCCTGGCTTGAAGATTATGCCCTTTTTGTCTGCCTCGGGGAAAGATTTTGCGAGCGCCCCTGGCATGAGTGGCCTTCAGAGATTGCCCGACGCGACCCACAAGCCCTTAAATCTATAGAAAAAGAGCTTTCAAACAGAGTCACATACCACAAATTTGTCCAGTTTATTTTTGCCGGACAATGGCAGGAATTGAAGGATAAGGCAGGCTCGCGGCAAATCAGATTGATCGGTGACATGCCCATCTATGCGGCCTTAAACAGCGCCGATGTCTGGGCTAACCAGGAGTGTTTTCAACTTGATCAGACAACTCTCAAACCGGAATACGTGGCTGGCGTTCCGCCTGACTATTTCAGCCCGACCGGCCAAGCCTGGGGTAACCCGCTCTATCGCTGGCAATCAGAGAATCTATCAGATGGTGTGCTAAATGAGATAGTAATCAAGTGGTGGCGGCTACGGCTACAACGCCTGGCGGAACTCGTTGATGTTGTCAGAATCGACCATTTTCGGGCTTTTGAAGCCTACTGGCGGATTCCTGCCACGTCTGAAACCGCTGAAAATGGTGAGTGGATCAAAGGGCCGGGAGAAACTTTTTTTGACCGTCTGGGTAACGCCACCCAAGATTTAAGCATCATCGCCGAAGACCTGGGCACGATTACCCCGCCCGTTGAGAAGTTACGAAAACGTCTTGGCTTTGCCGGGATGAAGGTGCTCCAGTTCGCCTTTGACGGAGATCGGGATAACCCCTACCTACCCTGGAATTTCAAATCTCCTAACTGCGTTGTTTACACCGGCACCCATGACAACGAAACGACTCTCGGTTGGTACCTTGATGATAATGTAGATATTAAGTGCAAAGAGCGGGCCCGGCGCGCTGCTAACAGCGACGGCAGCACTATCCATCTTGATTTTATAAAAATGGCCTATTCATCAATTGCCGCCCTGGCCATTATTCCCTTGCAGGATGCTCTCGGTTTCGGCAGCGATTGCCGCATGAACTGGCCTGGCTCTAACGAGAGAAACTGGGCCTGGCGCTGCGCCCCGCGCTTTCTCACCAAAGAAATTTCGGAAATGCTTTATCATGAAGCGGCTTTCTTCAACCGCATCCCTGATTGCGACTCAGAATAGCCGTTCGACAACTTACCACCTCAACCTTCACTCTCCATAATTGAGTAAAACAGTCATTAACGGACACAAAAAAACCCGCAAACGGAAATTATCCGCTTGCGGGTTTTGACTTTTCTTAAAGGCGATGGTCAGGTTCAGAACGACCATTATGGGTTGTAAACTTTAAAACCAGTTTACATCATGCCGCCCATACCGCCCATACCGCCCATACCACCAGGCATTCCACCACCAGGCATGCCGCCGCCAGCGTCACCGCTTTCCGGTTTTTCAGCAATAATCGCTTCGGTAGTGATCATCAGACCTGAGATACTGGCCGCATTCTGCAGAGCGATACGGACAACCTTGGTCGGATCAATGATACCGGCTTCAATCAGATCAGCATATTCGCCGGTGGCAGCGTTGAAACCAAAGGCGCCTTTCTCATGTTTGAGACGCTCAACCACAACCGAGCCTTCCTGACCGGCATTGTTGACGATCTGGCGCAGAGGCTCTTCGATGGCGCGGCGGATAATATTGACACCCATCTTCTCATCGTGAGTCAACTCACCAAGATCGTCCAGACTGGAGCTCGAACGCAGCAGGGCAACCCCTCCGCCAGGAACAATGCCTTCCTCAACCGCTGCGCGGGTCGCATTGAGAGCATCCTCAACCCGGTCTTTCTTCTCTTTCATCTCGGTCTCAGTTGCGGCACCAACATTAATGACGGCTACACCACCAATCAATTTGGCCAGGCGCTCCTGGAGTTTTTCACGATCATACTCGGAAGTAGTCTCTTCAACCTGAGCGCGAAGCTGTTTGACCCGGCCCTGGATCAGATCCTGGGAACCGTGACCATCAACAATGGTCGTATTGTCTTTGTCGATGTGAATCCGTTTGGCTTCACCGAGATCTTCCAGGGAGGCCGATTCGAGTTTTAAGCCGATCTCTTCGGAGATCACCTGACCACCGGTCAGAACTGCAATATCTTCAAGCATCGCTTTACGACGATCGCCAAAACCGGGAGCTTTAACGGCAACACAGTTTAAGGTGCCACGCAGTTTGTTGACTACCAAGGTAGCCAGGGCTTCGCCGTCGATATCTTCGGCAATCATCAGGAAAGGCCGGCTCATCTTGGCAATCTGCTCAAGAATCGGCAGCAGATCTTTCATGTTGCTGATCTTTTTGTCGTGGATAAGAATGTAAGGATTCTCCATCTCGGCAATCATCTTCTCGGTATCGGTAACGAAGTAGGGAGAGAGGTAGCCGCGATCAAACTGCATGCCTTCAACCACTTCAAGTGAGGTATCCATTGATTTGGCTTCTTCAACTGTGATAACACCCTCTTTACCAACCTTGCCCATAGCTTCGGCAATGATGTTACCGATCGTGGCATCGCCATTGGCAGAAATAATACCAACTTGGGCGATATCCTTGTGGGTCGCTGTCGGATTTGACAGAGCTTCAAGAGCGCCAACCATTCTTGCTACGGCCATATCGATACCGCGTTTAAGTTCCATCGGATTGGCGCCGGCGGCGACCATCTTGGAACCTTCACGATAGATAGCCTGGGCCAGAACCGTGGCTGTGGTCGTACCATCACCGGCAACATCACTGGTTTTGCTGGCAACTTCTTTAACCAACTGAGCGCCGATGTTCTCAAACTTGTCATCAAGTTCAATCTCTTTGGCAACCGAAACCCCATCTTTGGTGATCGTCGGAGAACCGAAGGATTTGTCGATAATAACGTTACGACCTTTGGGTCCTAAGGTAACCTTGACCGCGTCGGCCAGAACATTGATACCATTCAGAATCGCCTGGCGGGCTTCCTGATCAAATTTAATCTCTTTTGCAGCCATTGTAAATCAACCTCCAAAATTTATTGTCGGGTTCAAACAGGAACCCTTTTCTAATTTATATGATAGAGTGTACTAGGAAAGTACGCCGAGAACGTCATCTTCACGCATGATAAGATAGTCTTCACCATCCAATTTCACTTCGGTACCGGCATATTTGCCGAAAAGAATTTTGTCGCCGACCTTAACGTCCAGCGGCAGAACCTTGCCGTCTTCAGATACTTTACCATTACCGGCAGCGACAACTTCACCCTGCATCGGTTTCTCTTTAGCAGCATCAGGAATAATGATTCCGCCTGCAGTTTTCTCTTCCTCTTCGAGCCGTTTGACAATGATCCGATCCTGTAAGGGTCTGATATTCATCGTTGATCCTCCTTCAATAGTTGTTTTTAAGATTAACAGATGTAAAATAAGGCTATAAACCTGACTTACGAAACATTTAGCACTCAAGGCTTACGAGTGCTAACAGGCGAGAATATACTCACGCCCAAATGAAAAATCAAGGGGTCGGGGAAAAATTTTCCCTTTTTTGATGACTCTAATACCAACCTTCCCGAAAATTATAGACCGAAACGGCAAGATCATCGAGACGCATACGACGAAAATTGAGAAAACGGTGAGTGACAGAGGAGTTTAAGGCCCAGGTAAGATCGACAATCTTTAGTGAAATCGCTGGATTATGTAAGCGTTCAAGAGAGTTCAGAAGAGAGAAGGGAGTGACACTGACTAAGGCGCTGAGGCCATCGCGCTTAATAACCGTAAGTTCCTCTTGACGCCGAGAGATAAAGCTTTCGTTGCGGCGTTTCAGAGGTAGCGGTACCCGGGTCAAGAGGAGCGGCAGAAAACTGAAAACCGTCAAACCTAAGGCAGTACCCGGCGCCACCGACAAAGAGTTGATGGTAACATCGTCGAGTTCCGGGGTCAGATGGATCAAAGAGAATCCCTGCTCCGTGTAGAGATCAACAGCTGACTGATTGGCAGCATGCAGAAAAGGGCCGGTTGCCAATCTAAAAGGCGTCGCATCCCCGGCCAGCCCGGAAAAAAGATCAAGTTGACCCAGGCCATTGAGATGAAAGTTACGGAAACCGGCTTGCGCCAAGCGTTTAACCATTTCCGCCAGGGGTGCTTCATGTCCGGGATATTGAAGTGGGGGCAGAGACCATTCAAGTTCGGGAAAACGGCGAAAAAGATCGCGCTCACGACCTGCGACAGCGGCTGTCAACTGACCATTCAGGTCAAGCGCCACCCGCCAACCGCCACGCTTTAGAAAAGGCTGAGCTGTAGACCAATCGGCAAGCTTGATCAGCCATGCAGACTCTTCTTTAGCAACTCCGGCGACCGCCTTTTTTCCTGTGCTCATTTTAGTAAGTTGCCGTTTTACCGATGGATAATGCCGAGCCCGCCGCGAGCCATCTGCATCCGGCCTTTGAATTTGGCTACCAACCGACTCTTCAATCTGCCGCCGAAACCAGGCCCCACCCCGACGGCCATACTTATCACGACTGCCAACCTTGACTAAAAGATCGCCAACCTGACATTTAAAAGGCACTGGCAGGGAAACAATCAAGCCGCCACCTTTTGCCGCCCGTTTTTTTTCAATCTTAAAACCATCCTTTAAAGTAAAGGAGTTATCACGCCCATCCTTACCCTTAAGAATGATTTTCAAACGGTCACCGGCCGCCAGTTCGCGGGAGGAGCGCAACAAAATTCGCCACTGTTTCCCCTCGCGATTAACGCGCCGGACTTTGCCTACCACGACACCGATAGTCGCGGCCCGCTGAGGTTCTATAATGGTTGCAGGATAGTGGCCCGAGAGATTGGCCGACGTCGCCGGACGCGCATAGGCCTCTTTAAGCTCATCAGCAAAGGCCTTGCGGCTTTTCGGGGACAAGTCACCACTGTTTTTAATTTCATCTAAAGCCCTACGAAAAACTCCGACCACAACCGTGACATACTGCGAGCCCTTCATGCGACCTTCAATCTTGCAGGAAGCGACCCCTGCCCGCACCAACTCAGGCAGAAAATCGAGCCCGTTAAAGTCAGCCGGCGAGAAGAAATTACCCTCCTCTCCGGCATGACTATAAGGCCGTCGACAGGGCTGACTGCAGCGCCCTCGATTGGCACTCTGACCACCGAAAAAACTGCTGAACTGACAAAGCCCGGCAACTGATACGCACAAGGCCCCATAAACAAAAAGTTCAAGCTCAAGAGAGCTCTTTTGCGCAACCAGTTCGATCTCTGCCAACGAGAGTTCGCGCCCTAAAACCACCCGTTTACAACCCATACTCGCCAGCCGATTGGCTCCGGCCGCATTATGAATTGCGAGCTGGGTTGAGAGATGAACGGAAAGTTCAGGGAAATCACGGCGCAGAATATTAACCAGGCCAAGATCCTGGACAATAACCGCATCGACCTTGATACGGGAGAGTTCATTCAGGGTGCGATAGATCTCGTCGAGTTCATCGTTGCGGATCAGGGTATTTAAGGCAACATAGAGTTTGACCCCATGCTGATGGGCGTAGAGGGTCATCAGCTTCAGGTCGGAGAAGGTAAAATTTTCGGCCCGGGCCCGAGCCGAAAATTTCTTGAGCCCCAAATAAACCGCATCAGCCCCGGCATCAATGGCCGCCATAAAGGTTTCAAAATTCCCCACCGGAGCCAGAAGTTCGGGTAGCTTCTTCGGCAAGCTGCCTGGCGAAGGAAATTCAGTCGGAGTTTCAGAATCATTCATAATGAAGCCAATTTGGGAATGGTAACCTGAATAGTTAAACCTATCGTAACTATTCAGTGTGAGTAAAAAAGTATCAACTATTGATATTTTTAGCAAATTCTGGGGACATAACCTGATTCTCCGAAGGAAATCGGGATTGTGTACCCTAAATTTGCGGGTTAGCTGAATAGTTACAATCTATCACTCATAGAAGTTGGATACGACCAGGATCACTTTCGATAAATTGTCCCACTGGCCAACACCCAGCCCCGGCCGCATTAAAACTGCGGACTACCGATTCAGCCCCGGCCGGATCGACGGCCAGCAAGAGACCACCCGAAGTCTGAGGGTCAAAAAGGAGATCACGAAGCAAGGGATCAGCCAGATCTTCGCCCAACAGACGAAAGCCGAAATGATCCCGATTGCGATGCCCCCCTTCCGGAAACATCCCCATACCATAAAACTCCTCGGCCCGATCAAGCAAAGGTACATGGCCCAATTCAACCCGAACCCCGACCCGGTCGTCGGCAATCATCTCAGCCAGATGGCCGAAAAAACCGAAACCGGTAACATCAGTACAGGCCCGCACCCACTGCCGCCACAAATCACCCTCACTCTCAGGCGGCAGAACATTAAGCCGTAGCATCCACTCAATAGACTGAGAAATTTCGGCCTCCGTGACAAAATCGGCTTTCAAGGCGGTCGCCAACACCCCATTACCTAGAGGTTTGGTCAACAGCAGAATATCGCCGGCCAAAGCTCCCTGATTACGCCATATTTTATCAGGATGAACCTCACCGGTCACTGAAAGTCCATACTTTATCTCAGGATCATCAACACTGTGCCCACCGGCCAAAACGGCTCCGGCTTCGGCTATTTTATCGAGGCCACCGGCCAGAATCTGACGCAAAATCTCAGAATCCAGACACTTAATCGGAAAGGCCACCAGATTCATGGCGGTTAAGGGACGTCCACCCATGGCATA
>DAOWIX010000067.1 GCA_030640695.1 Deltaproteobacteria bacterium
AGAAATTCCCTTACTCTCTTTTTCTGCCGGTTTATTAGGACTTTCGGTTGTCAGTAGTACAGATGTCGGTGAGAATGCAGAATGGTTTGACGCTTCATGGGGTTTTGCCAAACAGATTTTCCCTCTCCTTTTGATCGGGGTTCTGGTTGCCGGTCTTCTTTTGGGGAGGGTTGGTCACGAAGGGCTTATACCCTCAAGTTGGGTAAGTGAGGCGGTTGGTGGAAACTCTTTGCGGGCTAACTTTTTTGCCTCTTTTGCCGGGGCCTTCATGTATTTTGCAACCTTAACTGAAGTCCCGATCCTGCAAGGTTTGATCGGTAATGGTATGGGTAAAGGTCCAGCGCTGGCTTTGTTGCTGGCTGGGCCGGCTTTGAGTCTGCCCAATATGCTGGTTATCCGCAGCGTCCTGGGAACCGTCAAAACGATAGTTTTTGTTTTGTTGGTTATTTGTATGGCGACTATTAGTGGTCTGTTGTTTGGATTATTTTTTTAAAGGTGTTACAATTAATGATTGAAAGGAGATAGGTATGAAAATTCAAGTACTTGGCACCGGGTGTCAAAAATGTGAAAAGTTGGCGGAGAGCGCTGAGGCGGTAGCGGTTGCGCTCGGAATTGATTTTGAGCTTGAAAAAATTTCTGATATCAATCAGATAATGGCCTTTGGCGTGATGCTCACTCCAGCCCTGGCGATTGATGGTGAGGTTAAGGTGGTTGGGAAAGTTCCATCTACCGATGAGATTAAAAAACTTTTACAGTAATCGAATTGTATTCATTTTAAATGGAGAATGACAATGTTTAGAAAATTAATTTTACTTCTACTGCTCTTCCTGACGACTTTTTCTACATCACTACTCCTGGACTCGCCTCAGGCTCATGCCACGGTTTCTCAGGAAAAGACGATTGTCTATTATTTCCACGGCAATATGCGTTGTCGCACCTGTAATAAAATAGAAGCATATACAAAAGAGGTCATCAATACAAGTTTTGCTAAAGAGCTTTCAGATGGTTTGCTCGAAATTAGGATTGTTAATACCGATAAATCTGAGAATGAACATTTTATCAAGGATTTTCAGCTTACCAACCGTTCGATTGTACTGGTTCGAAGTAGAGGGGATGATCTGGAAAAATGGCAGAACCTTGATCGTATCTGGTTGCTGGTTCGCAAAAAAGAGGCTTTTCAATCCTATATTGATGAGGAAACCCGAGCTTTTATGGCGGTTGAAAAGTAATGAATGAGTATTTTGCTGCTATCCTGACCGCTTTTTGGCTCGGAATCCTGACCTCGATCAGTCCTTGTCCATTGGCTAGCAATATTGCTGCCATCTCTTATGTTGGCCGTCGGGTTGATGACCCAAGCAAAACCTTTCAGGCCGGTCTGCTTTATACCCTTGGCCGAACTGCAGCCTATCTGGTTCTTGGCATTCTCCTGGTTAGTAGCTTGCTCTCGGCCCCTGTCCTTTCTCATCTTTTACAGAAGTATATGAACAGATTTCTCGGACCGATATTGATTTTGGTCGGTTTGGTGCTTCTGAATGTTATCAGGTTCAGCTTCAGTGGTGGGGGGATCAGTGAAAAACTGCAGCAACGGGCCAGTAAAATGGGGGTCTGGGGTGGAGCCTTTCTTGGTCTTCTTTTTGCCCTCTCTTTTTGTCCGACCTCAGCCGCTCTTTTTTTTGGCACCCTGCTGCCTTTAGCTGTGCAGCAGCAATCCTCTATTATGCTGCCGGTAGTTTATGGTATCGCTACAGGTTTGCCGGTTCTTCTCTTTGCCTCGTTGATAGCCTTGGGTGTCAATCGGGTCGGCACCGCTTTCAACCGGATTACATATTTTGAAAAATGGGCCCGGCGGATTACCGGCTTGCTCTTTATTGGCGTCGGGATTTACTATACATTGATCAATGTTTTTGGTATTGTCCTGTAGAACTTTATACTGCGAAAGGATACTTTTTAAGATGAAGAAAGAAGAGAAAAGCCTCTACGATGCCAAAGCCAAGATCTTTAAAGCTTTGGGCCATCCGACAAGGCTCTGGATAACCGAGAAACTGGCACAAGGAGAGTGTTGTGTCTGCAACCTGGTCGAACCTCTCGGTGCTGATTTTTCTACGGTTTCAAAACATCTTTCAGTGCTCAAGGAAGCCGGGATTGTCGATGACGAAAAGCGCGGCAAGCAGGTTTACTACAGTCTCAAAGTTCCATGTATTTTAGGCTTTATGAGCTGTGTCGAAGATGTGATTGAAAATCGAATAAGAGAACAGATGGGGCTGCTTCGTAAGATTGTTTGATAGTAACTGATTGTAAGGTGAGGGAAATATGACCAACCAGAAAACCTATATCGCGGTTATTCAATGCCATCTGGTTAAACAGCGTTGTTCCGGCTATTTTTGTGAAAAAGCCTTTAATGAACGTTCCGGAGAATTTTTGACCTACGCCGGAAAGGAAAATTTACGCATCCTCTATATGACTTGCGGTGGTTGTTGCGGCCGAGCGACCCATCGTAAATTGGCAAACCTCATCCGCATGAGCAAAAAACGGGAAAATATCACGAAAGATCAGATCGTTGTCCATCTGGCCTCCTGTATAACCAATGATAATTATCATGGACCGCCCTGTCCTCATCTTGACTATCTTAAAGAGCTGATCGCTAAATTATCTCTGGATCTGGTCGAAGGGACAAATATCAGCCCCAAGGCTGAAGCCCGGCGCTTGGAGGGAAAATATAAGATGAGGGCGGCCCAGATTAGTGAACTTGATTTTGCTGGAGAGGAATCAGGGGATGGTGACGGGGAGTGATGTCCGAGCTTGAATTCATCCTCTTTGATCTGGACAACACCCTTTATCCCAGAGATTGCGGTCTCTTTGATCATGTTGATCACCTGATTAACCGTTATCTTGAAGAGGTGGTCAAGATTCCCTCAGCTGAGGTTGATCAACGGCGGCGGGATTATTGGCAGGCGCATGGTACAACCCTTAACGGCCTGATGCTTCATCATGGAGTTGACCCTCATCATTACCTCGGTTTTGTTCATGATGTGCCATTGGCTGACTATCTTGAACCGGATGAAAAACTGGTCGCCATGATTGCCGAACTGCCGGGTCAGAAATATATCTTCTCTAACGCCTCAAACGAACATTGTCAAAGAGTGCTCGATTATCTTGGTCTCAGCCATCTTTTTAGCGCAGTTTACGACATCAACTATTTTGATTTTCGTCCCAAACCAGAACTTGCGATCTATCAGGAACTCCTTGGTGATATCGACAGCAGAGCTGAGGACGGCATGATGATCGATGATATGGCAGTTAATCTCGCACCTGCAGCAAGTATGGGCATGGCAACCGTCCTCTATGGCCCCATTCTGGAAAACCCACCGACACTCCCACCCAAAGGTAGAAACCTCAGCTGCTTACATCAGCTCCCCCAACTGATTAATGACTTAATAAGTTGAGATTATGATCTCGCAGCGGGCGACTGGGTCGATGCGTTCAATTTCGTTAATTTCTACAATCTTCAGCCCCGCATCAGCGACAACTTTTTCCAGGTCAGTTGCGTTCAAGGCGCCGCCGATGTTCCAGAGCCAGTTGTCGACCTCATCGGCAAACCCCGGCGGCAGGGCTTCAGTTAAGAGAAAGTCATAAATTAGTAGGACCCCGTTCCGAGTTAGTAACGGGGTCAATTCCGCGAAAAATTTCTTCTTATCGTAGACCAGGTTAAAGGATCCGTTCATCAGAATGAGATCTGAAGCTTGAAGCTGGTAATCCTGGCATTCGCCAAGGTTGTTGAGGTCGCCTTGGCACAGAGTGATTTTTTCTGCTTCGGCCGGAAAATGATACAAGAGATCCTCTCCTTTGCTCAGCAATTTGGAGCTTGCATCGAGGCCCGTAAGTCGTTTTAGGTCAGGTAGTGAACAGGCGCAAAAAAAAGCATCAAGGGCCGCACCGCAGCCGAGATCAAGGATGGATTGGGGGGCAAGTGAGATGATTCTGATAAGTGGGTTTGCACAAGGGAAAGCCAGTCCGTCGCTCTCGGGTGGCAGTATTTCAAGTAAATCTGGTGGATAGCCTAGTTTATCCAACAACCGAAGCCCGCGATCGATGGCCACTGGACTTAGCAGTCCTTCCTTGCAGGTTGAAGTTTTATTATACATTTCTTGTAAAGCTCGGTTGAGCTCTTTTGCAAAGTTATTCATTGAAGCTATCACAATTTTCTTTTCTTCCATCCCGCCAATGTAAAATAGAAGGCTCCGGCGAAAAGGATAATCACCGGGCCGCTGGAAAGTTCAGCGCTATAGCTCAGACCCAAGCCGGCGACAATAGAGATGGCGGACAGAGCTATAGCCAGTAACATCATGCTAAAGAGTCGGTGGGTATAGAGGGCCGCAGCGGCGGCCGGCAGGGTTAGCATCGCGATGACCATGACGATCCCGACAACGCGAATTAAAAGAACAGTAGTAACCGCTGTCAGAGCTAGTAAAAGTTGATAGAAAAGTCCTACCTTTAAGCCTCTGAGAAGGGCAAACTCTTCATCGAAACAGACCGCCAGAAGTTGGTGGTAGCAACCTGTAACAAAAATTATGATAAATAGGTCAAGGGCTATGATGAGTTTGAGGTCACGGCTTGAAACTAGCAAAATATCGCCGAACAGGTAGCTTGTAATGTCGAAATAGCCGGGTGTCAGATCCATAAAGATGATGCCTAAGGCCATGCCGATGGCCCAGGTTGCACCAATCATGGTCTCTTCCCGTTGGCCGGATCCATGTCCGAAGCGGCCGACAATAAAAGCAGCCAGAAGAGCCGCTAACAGGGCTCCGTAGACGGGATCGAGCCATTCGATCTTAAAGATCTCTCGCAGCCATAAAGCCCCACCGATACCACCCAGAACCGAATGTGAAACGGCCCCTGCAAGATAGCTGATGCGGCGCGTAACGACATAGGTGCCGATGATTCCGAAAGCGATACTTGAGAAGAGGCCGACGCCTAAGGCCAGTCTCAGAAAGGTATTGTCAGGGTCAGCTAAAGCGTGAAAAAAATCCATAATTTAAACAGAAGGAGTGTGGGGTTGGTGTCCATCTTTGTCACAGCGATGGTCGTGGCGGACAAGATTGAAATCGCCGCCGTAGATCTCTTTGATCAAGGTGCCATTGATGGCGCTGGTCGGGTGGATGATAACCTGACGGTTAACGCAGATGACACTTTTAACTACCTGGGAAACAAAGCCTAGGTCATGTGACACCAGCAGGATGGTCATGCGTCGATTAAGACGCACCAGAGTTTCATAGAGATTTTCTTCACTGCGCTGATCGATATTGGCGGTGGGTTCATCGAGTAGAAGAAGTTGGGGCTCGGTACAAAGAGCGCGAGCGATCAAAACGCGCTGACGTTGGCCGCCGGAAAGCTGCTGGAAAGAGTCTTTTTCGCAGTCACTAAGACCGACCTCCGCCAGGGCTTGGCGGGCTTTTTCGAGGGCTTGCCGTGAATAGCCGCCAAAGAGACTTTTGCTTTGTTTGCCGATCTGTCCCATGAGGACAACATTGATTACTGAAACTGGAAAAAGCGGGTCGAGATGAGCGTGCTGTGGCATGTAGCCGATTTTTCGGCGGGCTTTTTCCGGGCTCTCGCCAAAAATTTCAATGTGGCCTTGGCTCGGTTTGAGAAGACCCAAGATAAGCTTTAAAAGGGTCGTTTTGCCCCCTCCATTAGGCCCGACAATGCTACCGAGTTCACCCTCCTTAACCTCCAGATTCACGGCTTCCAGAACCGGATGATCCTGATATCCGAAGTCAAGATCGGTGATTTTTATGATCGGTATTTTGGGGTTCATATTAGTTAGTGTCCATCCGGAAACCCGGTTTTTTGGCGAGTGTTGCCGCCTGGTTTTTGTCTGACTTGTGCTCTGTGACAGCGACAGTGCCCATGTCGGATAAGATTGACCAGTTTTCCAGCTCTTTCTCAATTTTTTTGACGCACCTCCCCTGTAGAAGGGTGCGATTAATGAGTTTTTCGGGTTTAAGCCGCTGCCAATTTAATACTGAGCCTTACTCGTCTCACGCCGAACGTCTAACATCACTTGCAG
>DAOWIX010000142.1 GCA_030640695.1 Deltaproteobacteria bacterium
GCCGGATATTCAACCACACAGAGCTGGTGAGAATCCCTAGCGCTATCGCTACAGATCGGACAAAGCTCATGCTCAGTGAGATTCTGGCAAAAAGAGCAGAGGGTCAGACGATTCTTGACATCAACAATCGCAGCCGCCAGTTTTTCAGCCTGTTCACCCGGCATGCGAACCATATGAAAAGCGAGACGAGAGGCGGTCTTGCGACCGACACCCGGCAATTTCATCAGCTGTTCGACGAGCCCTTGAAGAGAACCTGGATAACTTTTCATGAGTTCAGTGGGCAGTGGGCAGTGGGCAGTGGGCAGTAAAAAACACTCCCACTACAGACTCCCACAAATCCGGTCCCGCCTGCAACCATTAAGAAATTTTTTACTAATTTCGAGAAATTCAAACCAGACTAAACCTCACTACACAATAGTTTTCATATGCACACAGCGTGTAATCCACATAAACAAACTTTACAAGCAGCGAAAGCGCACTGCACACTGCACACTATTTCTGAGAGAGTTCAGTCAAAACCCCTTTTGAGGTTTTGGGGTGAATAAAGGCGATTTTTGCTCCGTGGGCTCCGGTACGCGGTACTTCATCAACCAGACGCGCCCCTTTATCCTTGAGATCCTTGAGATCGGCAACAATATCATCGGTGGCATAACAGATGTGATGAATACCTTCACCTTTTTTCTCAAGATGTTTGGCTACCGCAGAGTCATCACTGGTCGGACAAACCAGTTCAATATGGGTTTCACCAATCTGAAAAAAGGCCACTTTGACTTTCTGGTCAGCGACCTCTTCCATACCGTGAAATTCCATACCCAGCATATCACGATAAAATTTGGAGGTCTCATCAATATCTTTTACGGCAATGCCAATATGATCAATTTTTTTTAACATTTCAATTTTCTCCTTTTGTCATGCCCAAACCAGTAAACAACTCTTCAACTCCATCCATCGGTGTAATCTCTTTGGCGGCTATTCGTTTGACCACGTCGTCATAGAGAGTCAATCCGGTTGAACGCTCCATGATATTATCAACCAAATATGCGCGCAATTCACTTTCGGCTTTCTGAGCTAACTTTTCTTTAACCAGGCCACTCGTTAAGACCCGATCACCATGGGCAAAGATCCCCTGTACGAGCTCATCAATACCAACATCATCAACAGCCACGGTTCTGAAAATCTCAGGCTTAAAATCGCCTTTAACCATATCGAGCATCGCCCGGATTTCGCTGAAAAGTTTGTCGGCACCTTCACGGTCAGCTTTATTGACGGCAAAAACATCGGCAATCTCCATGACTCCAGCCTTAGCGATCTGCACCGAATCACCGAGACCGGGAACCATCACAACGACCGTCGTCTGAGCAATACGGACAATATCAACCTCATCCTGGCCGACACCGACCGTCTCGACAATAATCACATCCTTACCGGAGGCATCAAGCAGATGGATAACATCGACCGTATTCTTGGCCAAACCACCCAAGTGGTTACGCGTCGCCATACTGCGAATAAAGACGCCATCATCCAAAGCATGCTGTTGCATACGGATCCGATCGCCAAGAATCGCGCCCCCGGAAAATGGGCTGGAGGGGTCAACGGCTATGACACCGACGGTTTTGCCCTGCTTGCGCAGATTGGCGATCACCTTGTCGGTCAAAGTACTTTTTCCAGCCCCCGGAGGGCCAGTGATACCAAGCAGGTAGGAGTTGCCGGTTTTCGGATAAATCCGCTTTAAAAGTTCTCTTTTTCCAGGCCGGTCATTCTCAACAACAGTAATCGCTTTAGCCAGCGACCGAACCTTACCGGACAAAAGTCCGTCAACTAAATCTTCCACTCTAAAATCCTTTCAACAATCCGACATAGCCGGTAACCAAACAGACACGTTTTCAGTTACACCACCAAGACACGAAGGACACGAAGAGAAGCATTTTTCTATCTTCGTGATCTTCGTGTCTTCGTGGTAAAAAACTTTTGAACATCTCAGGTTAAAAATAATCAGTAACTAAACTGCTTACTTCACATTCTCTTTAATAAATGCAATGGTATCCTCGGTTGAAGCCCCGGGCAGGAAGATTTCGGAGATGCCGGCATCTTTCAAACCCTGGATGTCTTCATCAGGAATAATCCCGCCACCAAAAACCAGAACCTCGCCAGCCCCTTTCTCTTTTAGCAGATTTACAACTTTGGGGAAGAGTTTATTATGGGCTCCAGAGAGACAACTCAAACCGATACTGTCGACATCCTCCTGCACGGCGGTTGCAACAATCTGCTCCGGCGTCTGGCGAATACCTGTATAGATAACCTCCATCCCGGCATCACGCAGGGCTCTAGATACTACTTTAGCGCCACGGTCATGGCCATCAAGCCCCGGCTTGGCAATCAATACTTTTATCTTTTTATCCATTTTCCCTCTCCTCACCCGACTTTAAGTTAAAGCGGGTAGCTTCAAACTTTGCTTCGCTCACTTTGAGGGGGTCAAAGCTTGACAATTAGCGGGTCAAAATCTCGGTTTAAACGATCATTTCGACCGCCAAGTATCAAGCAATGACCCCACCCGAGACAGTTCCAACATTCTAAAGTTCCGACAATGCGGAACTAACCTTCGATGTATTCGCCGAAAACTTCGCGCAGGACGCCGCAAACTTCGCCTAAGGTGGCGTAGGTCTTAACGGCAGAGACTATCGACGGCATCAAATTGTCTCCCGCTTCGGCCACCTGCCTTAAAGAGTTAAGTGCATCTGCGACTGCGGCCGCATCACGGCTCGCCTTAACGGCTGCAAGGCTGTTACGCTGTTCGATCTCCATCTCCTGCTTGACCCGCAGAAGAGTGGTCGGAGCGGCTTCCTCAACAATAAAACGATTAACCCCGACAATTACCTGATCCTCAGATTCAACTGATTTCTGGTAAGCATAAGCACTGTCGCCAATCTCCTGCTGCATATATCCTGCTTCAATGGCCTTGACCACGCCGCCAAGATCATCAATTTTTTTGATGTATGCAAGCGCTTTTTCCTCAATCTCAGAGGTCATCGACTCAACCATATAGGAGCCGGCCAGAGGATCGATAGTATCAGCAACCCCACTTTCATGGGCAATTATCTGCTGGGTGCGCAAGGCGATCCGGACTGAATCTTCGGTTGGCAGGCACAAGGCCTCATCCCGGGAGTTGGTATGCAGTGAGTTGGTACCGCCTAAAACTGCGGCCAAGGCCTGCATTGTAACCCTGACCACATTATTGTCAGGCTGTTGGGCAGTCAAACTACAACCGGCCGTCTGGGTATGAAAACGCATCATCATCGAAGAGGCTTTTTTAGCCCCGAAACGCTCTTTCATGAGCCGGGCCCAGAGTCTGCGGGCGGCTCTAAATTTAGCCACCTCTTCGAGGAAATTATTATGAACATTGAAAAAGAAAGAGAGACGTTTGGCAAAGTCATCAACATCGAGACCGGTCTTAATCGCCGCATCGACATAGGCGAGACCATCAGCCAGGGTAAAAGCAACTTCCTGAACCGCTGAAGAGCCCGCCTCACGAATATGGTAACCACTGATACTGATGGTGTTCCAGTTGGGCAGATTATCCTTGCAGTAGGAGAAGATATCGGTGATGATCTTCATAGAAGGCTGCGGCGGAAAGATATAGGTCCCCCGCGCAAAATACTCTTTTAAGACATCATTTTGGATAGTCCCGCGAAGTTTGTCGGAGCTCACACCTTGTTTTTCAGCCACAGCGATGTACATCGCCAAGAGAACGGCGGCCGGGGCATTGATAGTCATTGAAGTGCTGACCTTGTCAAGGGCGATCTGGTCAAAAAGAATCTCCATATCAGCCAGTGAGTCAATGGCTACGCCGACCTTGCCGACCTCTCCGTCAGCCAATTCCATATCGGAATCGTAACCGATCTGGGTTGGCAGGTCAAAGGCAACACTTAAACCCGTCTGCCCCTGGCCGAGGAGATAACGATAACGTTCATTGGTCTGCTTGGCCGAACCGAACCCGGCATACTGGCGCATAGTCCAGAAACGACCCCGATACATGGTCGGCTGAACCCCACGGGTAAAAGGAAATTCACCGGGGAAACCAACATCTTCATTGTAATCGATGGCGTCGACATCAGCCGGACCGAAGAGACGTTTCATCTCAATCCCGGAGGTCGTCGGAAAACTCTCTTTACGTTCCGGAAAACGGGCCAGGGCTTTATCAACCATCCCTTGCCACTGCTCCTGCCGCTCACTCAAACGTGCCTTTTTATCATCTGAACAACACATATTTTTCACCTCGCTATATAAAATATAGAACTCTAAACCTTGATGGCGTCGTAAAAAGTTCCGATATCCTGCGTTGTTGTGCTTTTCCAGACACTCGACATACTACATGTATGGTCTCGCGCCTGGAAAACCACAACATCTTGTCTATCGAAATTTTTACTTAGCCATCCCGTGACATTTTACGAGTTCATCAAACTTGATGGCTTAGGATTTGTGAAAATGAAAAAAGTAA
>DAOWIX010000093.1 GCA_030640695.1 Deltaproteobacteria bacterium
GATCATCCTGCTCCTGCTGACGGGCCGTCAAGGCCGCAGCTCGCTTTATCAAGGCCTGCTTTTGTTCACTGTCAAGGGCTCTGAGGCGGGCCGCTAAACGGGCCCGCAAAGCTTTTTCCCGTTGCGGCGCTAAATCACTATCGGGAACCATGCTGAGGCGCACGCGATGCGGATTATCAAGCAACAGACGCTGTAACAACTCAGCAATATAGCCGGGCTCTTTGATTTTTTGACGTAATTTAATCAGGACCGGGTCGATATCAAGCCGTTCAATCACAGAACCTTTATGGACCACCGCCGGAAAAGCTGCCAGCAAGAGTTGCAGGCCGTACGGATAACCATCACCACCAATCTCACGGCGTGAAAGTTCAAGCTGATGCAAAACCGCCTCAATCTGCTCAAGGGGTACTCCTGCGACTGCCACTTTCTCAAGCGTTGCGAGAATCAAGGCTTCGACATCCGCTCCTGAATCAACGGCACAACCTTCAAGTCCACAACAGAAAATCATCTCTTTATGATCATCATCAAGTCCACAAAGCGGTGAGGGAGCGCGCCCTAAAGTCGTCGTTTCCAACGCATCAAGCAGAGGTGATGAGCTATTGTCGAGAAGCACGGCCGCCAGAATATGGGCCTCAATAAGATTTTCAAGACTACTATCAGACTCCAGCAACCACCCCATCAGGACATGACTGCGATCATCCTTATCTTCACCCCCCAAACTCTCAGCCGGAAAACTCTCGCGGGCAACAAGCGGCGCATGCAAACGTTTTTCTGAAGCCACCAGAAATGGCGCACCCTCCTCTTTGACAAAATCTTTCAAAGCCTTCTCTTCAAAGATCTCCTGCAATCGGGCCGCCGGCAGATCACCATAGGTGAGAAAGAAGGCATTGCTCGGATGATAATTACGGCGATGAAACTCTTTGAGCTGAGCGTGGGTTAACGTCGGAATGATCTCAGGATCGCCACCGCTATTAAAACGATAGGTCGCACTCTGAAAAAGGTGACTCGAAAGCCCCTGCCAGAGAAAACTGGACGGGGTTGTCATCGCACCCTGCATCTCGTTATAGACCACCCCTTTGAAGGTCAAAGGGGATGAGCTGTCAGTCGGGTCGGTAAATTCGACCCGGTGGCCCTCCTGGGCAAAGTCAAGTTCATCAAGTCGAGGGAAAAAGACCGCATCAAGATAGACATCGAGAAGATTAAAATAGTCTTTACGGTTCTGACTGGCGAAAGGATAAGCGGTCCAGTCACTACTGGTAAAGGCGTTCATAAAGGTGTTTAGTGAACGTCTGAGCATCATGAAGAAAGGATCGCGCACCGGGTAATTCCGGCTCCCGCACAAAACCGTATGCTCGAGAATATGGGCAACCCCGGTTGAATCGGTCGGAGCCGTCCGAAATCCAACCATAAAGACATTTTCCGGATTATCGGCGACCAGATGGTAGTGTTCTGCCCCGGTGGCCCGATGAACAAAGGATTGTACCTTAAGATTTAGGGCCTCTACCGAGTGTTCGTCCCGCAATACAAAAGTTGGCTGGGCCATTACTTATTACTCTCCCCGGCTGTAACTTCAGGCTTGGCATTCGCACCGCTTTCGGTCTCCTGTTTCATACGGTCAATAAATTGGATTAGCTGCTGGCCGGTTTTGGTCTCGGGTGCAGCGTTATAGGCCAATTCCAACTTCTTAAGGCCGGCCTCCTTATCGCCTTTACCTTTAATCAGAATACCGGCCTGAAAAAGATAGACCTGCTGCTGAAGAAAAGGTACCGACACGGCCTCTGGAGCAAGTTTATCGAGTTCAGCCACAGCCTTGTCAAAATCCTTGTCCTGGTTAAGCTGGGTCTCAATCGCATTAAGTTTTCGCGGCAATTCATATTTGGCTCGTAAACCGGCTTTACCATCTTTATCAATAGCCATGATTTCATCAGCAAGTTTACTATAGTCACGCTTACTACCGTTTTGTATCAACAAGGCTATGGCCTGATCAAGTTTTTTGGCTTTTTCAACCCCCTCAAGTTTTGACGCCTCAGTTTCTAAGGCTGAAAATTTTTGACAAAACCTTGAAGATGGTCGAGATAGGCCTGGGGTCCACCAGCTTGATAGCCGGTTCGCGCAAACTCAACACCTGTGGCATCGGTTAAAACAATCGCCGGAAAACCGCTGATAGCATACATTTTTGAGAGAGCCTGATTCTGTTTGGTAAGTTTCTCCTCAAGCTGACTCTTCTGGGGAAAATCGAGCTCGACCAGAATAAAATCTTTAGGGGCCTCTTTTTTAAAAAGCTCCTGATTGAAAACCTCTTTTTTAAGCTTGGTACACCAGCCACACCAATCGGAACCGGTAAAATCAAGGAGCAACATTTTTTTCTCTTTGAGGGCCTGGGCCTGGGCCGCCACATAATCGGTTTGCCAAAGGTTATCCGATTTTTCAGACGCCGCCCCGACTAAACCCGCCCCAAAAAAGATCAACAAACCAATCAGTAAAATCTGCTTCATTTTCAACATTTGAAGAAATCTCCATAGTAAATTATAAGTTAAAATTAACAACCTTAATATTTCTAAGCCAGAAACGATTCGATTTACAGGCTCCGACTATTTCGCTCGATTATTGGTTGGCCTTGTATCACTCAAAGCCAACCAATAACAGTTAAAATATTTTCATAATCAATCTTTAAGGTGTCTTGATTTAATCTAACCAGAGGTCAGTCAGGGAAAATTTGTCGACATCGACCAGCCCTTGATCACTCAGTTTAAGGGAAGGGATAACCGGCAGAGCCAAAAAGGAGAGAGTCATGAAGGGATCATTAGCAGCCCCCAGCAAAGCCGCCTGATCCTGCAATAATTTAAGTGCCGACGCCGTCGTTTCAGCCTTTTCCGCACTCATCAAACCGGCTACCGGCAAGGGTAACCGGCCCCAGATCCGGCCATCGGCAACCACTACCAAACCGCCGCCCATCTCTTTAACAGAGCGGGCCGCAAGCAACATATCCGCATCATTTATTCCGGCAACAATCAGATTATGTGAATCATGAGCCACGGTTCCAGCCAGAGCGCCACGCCCAAGCCCCAGACCCTGAACCAAGCCTAAACCGATACGACCACTGCCATAATGACGTTCGATCACCGCCAGCTTGGCAAGATCCCGATCGGGATCGGCGACGACAAAACCTTTGCTGATCTTCGGCACGACAATAATTTCTCGGGTTACCAGCTGTCCCGGAACGATGCCTATAACCTTAACCTTGGCACCGGCAACCGGAATGGCGAAACTCTCTTCGGACAACTTGGCAACCGATACGGTATTACCCGGCAAAGGTTGTGACGGAGCGGCAAAATCCTTTTCCGAAAAAAGACGACCCGCCAGAAATACCTGAGCAATCGTAAAAGATTCAAGATCATTGAGCAGAATACAGTCGGCCCGATATCCCGGAGCCACCGCTCCACGCCGTTTAAGTCCGAAATAACGGGCTGGATTGATAGTTGCCATCTGAATCGCAGTAAGCGGTGCTAGACCACCAGCAATCGCCTTGCGGATCGAATAGTCGAGATGTCCCTTATGTAACAGATCAATTACATGACGATCGTCGGAGACCAATGAGCAGTTGGCACTGTTATAGCGATTAATGACCGGCAGAAGGTCATCGAGATTATGCTCACGCGAACCTTCACGAAGCATCAGGTGCATCCCGAGACGCAACTTCTCCCGCGCTTCTTCCAAAGTTGTCGCTTCATGGTCACTGCCGGGCCCGACCATAATATAGCTGTTAAGATCTAAGCCTGAGAGCTGCGGAGCGTGACCGTCGATATTTTTGCCCTTGGCAGCGGCAATTTTGGCCATGGTTTCCGGATCACGATTAATAACGCCGGGGAAATTCATGACCTCAGCCAACCCTAAAAGACGGTCTGGATGTTTTTTCAATAAAGCCGTAACAGCCGCCGCATCAATTACCGCCCCGGCGGTCTCCATATTTGTCGCCGGAACACAGGAGGGAACCATAAAATAGAAAGAGACCGGCAACCCGGCACTTGCAGCAAGCATAAACTCGACCCCGGCAAGGCCCATCACGTTGGCAATTTCATGGGGGTCGGCAACCACTGCAGCAGTTCCTCGGCTAGCCACCAGACGGGCAAATTCAGACGGCAGAATCTGGCTTGACTCAATATGGATGTGCCCTTCAATGAGGCCGGGAACCAGATAACGCCCCTCACATTCGAGAACCTCTCGGGCCGCATAATTGCCGAAGCCAAGAAATACCCCGTCGGCAATTGCGACATCAGCCGGATGAATCTCACCGGAGAGAACGTTAACCAAGCGCACATTACGCAAAAGCAGGTCGGCTTGCCCGCGACCTCGGGCAAGGTCAATATAATGGTCAATAGTTCCCGCGTTCAACTCATTCATGAATACTCTTTCTCTTCTTTTGACCAATCAAGATAAGGGTATCCAGCCAGGTGAGAGTTGTAGTAGCGAATCTCATCGGAAACCTCACACCCCAACCAAGCCGGGCGGAAAAAATTCTGACCGATCTCACTCAGCTCAATTTCAGCCACAACCAAACCCATATTAGCGCCGGAAAAGACATCAATCTCCCAGATGAAACCCGAAAATTCGACATGATAACGAATCTTCTCGATAATCGACTCATGACAGAGATTTGCCAGCAACTCTTCGGCATCACACACCGGAATCGCATATTCATATTCACTGCGCACGGTTCCCGGCGTACTGCTCTTGATATTGAGGTTAGCCTGTTCACCTTCAATGCGCACCCTGATTGAACTCTTCGAATTATTACTCAAATAGCCCTGGCGCATAACCGTTCCAGCATCAGCTTTCAAACGCCAACTATCATCATGCAGCAAAAATTTACGTTCAATTTCGATCGGCATTTTTAAAATCCAGTGGTCAGTTGTCAGTTGTCAGTTGTCAGGTTTTTACTGGCAACTGGCGACTGACGACTATAAACGGCTTTCATTAAATCCAAAGACAAACAACCCTTGACCATTTCCCATTAAAATCAATTCGTAACTACTGTAAAAGACGTCGAGCCGCATCTCTGGCGGCGGCGACGATCTCCTCTTCACCGTCCACTTGGCGCTTGTGCATAAGCACTTTGCCGGCAACAATCGTCGTATCGACGACAGCCCCGGAGGCCGAATAGACGAGATCGGAGATTAGGTTGTGACCGGGAACCATTTCCGGCCGGTCGGTATCGATCAAGAGAAGATCGGCGGGCCGACCTTCGGCGACAACGCCGCCCTCAAGGCCAAATATTTTAGCGCCATCGGCTGTCGCCATGCGCCAGGCTTCAGCCGCGGGCTGAACCGTCGGATCATTAATCGCAAACTTCTGCAGCAACGCAGAAAATTTCAGAGTTTCAAACATATCGAGATTATTATTGCTGGCGCAACCATCAGTCCCCAGACCCACCAGTACCCCATGATCAATGAAATGGCGGTAGGCAAAACTCTTGCCGACCGCCAGTTTCATATTCGAGATCGGGTTATTAATGACTTTGACACGGTTTTTTTCCAACGCAGCGATCTCACCAGCATCAAGCCAGACGGCATGGGTAGCCACCAGTTTTTCGCTGAGCAGGCCGATATCGGCAAGATATTGAACCGGTCGCAAACCATTTTTGGCAATCGAATCACGCACCTCCTGTTCGGTTTCCGAAAGATGGAGATGGATTAAGAGATCGTGTTCTGCGGCAAAATCACGAACCCACTCCAAACCGGCCCGCGACACCGTATAGATGGCATGGGGTCCTAAGACAAACTGCAGGCGGTCGGAATAATCCCGACTCGCCTGAAAAAGTTCCCGGTTGGCGGCAATCTGTTCCTTGAGACGCTGAGGATCGTCGAGATCGATAATTACCGCGCTCAAAGCGGCCCTGAGCCCCATCTCTTCCACGGCTTTGGCGGTGCCGTGAAAATGCCAATACATATCATTGAAAAAAACGGTGCCGCTCTTGATCATCTCAAGACAGGCGAGCCGGGCTCCGTGATAGACCAACTCTTCGGTCAACTTCTCCTCAAGCGGCCAGATCTTGGTTGTCAACCAACTCAAGAGCTCCATATCGTCGGCGTAGCCGCGAAAAAGGGTCATCGCGGCATGGGTATGACCATTGTAGAGACCCGGCACCACGGCTTTACCACCACCCTCAATCACCCGGTCGGCAACCACCTCATGCAAAAACGGAGCAATCCGGCTGATCAGACCATTTTCAACCAGGATATCGACCTTCTCCCCGTCCAAAACCACCTGCCGCAACAATAAACTCATCAAAAATCACCCTATTCTATATTTTCTACAAACTTTCCATTCAAACTGACAACTGACGACTACTCACTGACCACTGCGTTGCAAACGCCCAACCACAGCCGGCAGCAGCTGTGCCAGAATCCGGCTGTTTTTCTGTTGTGCTTTTTCGATTTCGCAAAAATCCACGATTTGATCACAAACCCCGTTGGCGTAATTATCAACCAGACAGAGAGAGGCGTATTCAAGCTTAAGCTCCCGGGCCAGGGTCGCCTCATTAGCCATCGTCATACCGACAACGCTGCCCCAACCGGCCAGCACCCGAACTTCGGCCCTAGTCTCAAAACGGGGGCCGGTGGTCTGGATATAAGTCCCACCATCGACCAACTCAACCGCAAGCTCCTGAGCTGCCGAAATAATGGATCGCCGCACCGTCTCCGAAAGCCCCGGCGTCACGAACTCCAGGCGATCATCAAAAAAGGTCTTGATCGCCCAGGGATTAAAGTAATCATCGGGCACTAACAGAGAACCCGGAGAGAGCTCACTCTGCAGGCTTCCGGTCGAGTTGACGGCGACTATATATTTGACCCCACACTCTTTGAGAGCAGAAAGGTTGGCATGATGACTGAGTTTATGGGGCGGTACCGGCGGCGTCCCATGCCTCTGTAAAAAAAAGAGACCATCCTTGCCCTCTTCAACCACTACCCGGCCATAAGCCGTCTCAATTTCACGTTTTTCAAGCCCGGCAAAGAGTTCTATCTCTAAAACCCCGCTCCCCCCAATCACTGCGACTTTATTCATGATTATTTTACCTGATGCAAAACGACTCATCATCATAGATATTTGACAACATATTCCAAGGCCCGCTTCTTGGGGCCGGTATTGGTTCTGAGCGGATGACCGAGAGGAATTACGGCCATAAACTCGCCCTGCTCTTCACCCAGAAACGATAATATATCAGCTTTAATTAGAAACAGAACCCCCAGCCAGACACTCCCAAGCCCAAGCGATGTTGCCGCCAGGAGAAGGTTCTCAACGGCGGCGGCAGAACTCTGAATTTCCATCGTCCGAAAAAAATCTTCGGAGAGATCATGTTCGATCTTGAATAGTTCGGTACCATGGTTAATAAGAGCTCCAGTATTCATTGCGGCGATGACAACCGGCGCACTGCCGATACTTCTCCCAGCCATGCGCAAAATTGAGGCTGACGGCTTTGGAAAATCGGCAGCTTTTTGCGAAACCAGGCGGGCCAGTTGCTGCTTCTTCTGATCACGAATAATGACAAACTTCCAGGCTTGCTGATTATGAGCCGATGGCGCCTGATTGGCCGCATCAAGGACTGCCTGTATCATTGAACTATCAACCGGCATATCCTTAAACTGGCGGATGCTCCGACGCTGATAGATTGTCTTTAAGGTCTCATTGGTAAATTGATTATCCATTTTTGACTCCTGACATCAAACAGAAAAGGTTGCACGAACAATACACGTGTAACCTTTTCGAGTCAATCAGATACAACCCGGCAAATATTTGGGCCCGGATTTTACTCTTTGTCAATAGACCGGAGTTCTTTATTGTGCTATTTCTTGTCCTTTAACCAAGAACAAAGCTCAGATCCGGGCGCGATTCAATCTATAGTTCACAACAGGCAAACCTGACAAATGAAAAATATTTCCATCAATCCGATGTACCGCTACCTGGTTGTCCTGACGATCGCATCCACAGTAGGACTGCAGGCCTGGCGGACGCTGTTCAACAACTTTGCCGTGGAGGTAGCCGGCTTGAATGGGGCACAGGTGGGGATTATCCAATCGGTTCGAGAAATCCCAGGTTTCCTTGCCCTGCTGACGGTCTACTTTATCCTTTTCATCAAAGAGCATCACCTCTCGGCCCTCTCCGTACTGTTTCTCGGCATAGGGGTAGCCGCAACCGGTTGCTTCCCGACATATGGCGGGCTGGTCTTCACCACCCTGATTATGAGCTCAGGTTTCCATTATTACGAAACCACCAATCAGTCACTGACTCTGCAGTACTTTGATAAATATAAATCACCACTGGTTTTCGGGAGCCAGCGACGCTATGCCGCCGCTTCTAATATCGTCGTCGGCATCTTTATTTTTGTCGCTGAACCTTTTCTCAGCTACCAGAGTCTCTATCTGATTATTGGCGGCCTTATTGGATTGATGGCGCTCTGGGGTTTCAAGCAGAAGCCGGTAGACGAAAACCTGCTGCCGCAACACAAAAAAATGGTCTTGAAAAAGAGATATTGGCTTTTCTACTTTTTAACTTTTATGGCTGGGGCCCGACGGCAAATTTTCATCGCTTTTGCGGTCTTTCTGATGGTCAAAAACTTTCACTTTTCAATTCGCGAAATAGCCATTCTCTTCCTGATTAACAACGCCATAAATTTTTATTTGAGTCCCTTGATCGGCAAAGCCATCGTCCGCTTTGGTGAAAGAAAAATTCTTTCCTTTGAATATGGCAGTCTGATTCTGGTCTTTATTGGCTATACCCTGGTTCAAAACAAGATGGGCATTGCCATTCTCTATATTCTTGATCATATTTTCTTTAATTTTGCGATCGCTATCCGCACCTATTTTCAGAAAATCGGGGCCCCGGAGGATGTTGCCTCAAGCATGGCCGTAGGCTTTACCATCAACCATATCTCGGCCGTAGCCCTGCCCGCCATCGGCGGACTCATCTGGATGATCGATTATCGCCTGGTCTTTCTGGCCGGCGCCGCCATGAGTCTCATATCCCTAATTGCCAGCCAGATGATCCGTATCGAACAACACCCCCAAAGCGAAAACTAAAACAACAAGGGGTAGCAAGTTTCCTCAAACTTTGCTACCCCTTGTTAATATCTATCGCTACACTTTATGATTTACAGGTTATTAATAAAGCACTACCCCTTCAGTATGCGAAGTGAAGGTCTGATGACTGAAACCAAAGTTGGTGATAAGAAACTGAGTTACCCAGAAACTCTCCACATCGGTACTGGTCTTTTCAGGGTCAACATGGGAGTAGACATAAATAAGCGTGGGAAAGCGTAAAGCGACTCCTGCCGGCAGAAGAGCACTGGCCAACCCGGTCCAACCTTCAGGGCCAATCGTCTTGGTATTAACAGCATAAGCTTCACCACCGTTAAAGAATCTGAAAGTAAAATCCAGATCACTTTCCCAGTCAGCAACAATATGCAGGCCTGTTTCATAGCCATAGCCACTGATATTGTACGGCACTTCGCAACGATGACTGTAGTCTGTAGCTTGACGAAGATTGCTGCCCCGACTTTCGGCAAACACACTGCTGGAACTTGCGAAGATGAAGAGAGCAACTAAGATTACGACGAAAGATGATAATGGCGAAATTTTTCTACACACGATAGTCTCCTATTCAGTTAAAACGTTATCAGTGAAAACTCTTATAATTATAGATATATTCTAAAACTGAGTTTGTCAAGCGCAGATATCAACTCTTTCGGCTCAGCAACCTTTTAAAGAACCGCCCCACAAAATTTGCAGTGCACGGCATTATCATCATGCCCCTCGGCGCCGCAGTCCAAACAGGACTGGGTTGAGAGTGGCGGCCGCAGACCGACCTGGGCGATTTCGGCTGTAACAATCCCGGTCGGCACCGCAATGATACCGTAACCCAGAATCATGACCAGTGATGCCAGAGCCTTGCCCAGCGGAGTCTGGGGAGAGATATCACCATAGCCGACCGTGGTCAGAGTAACAATCGCCCAGTAGATACTGGTCGGAATATCAGTAAAACCGTTGGCTTCTCCTTCAACACTGTACATAACCGCCCCGATAATCACGACAATGGCGACCACTGCCATCAGAAAAACGCTGATTTTCCGCCAACTCGCCCGCAACGCAGTGACCAGCAGACGGGCTTCGCTGACATATTGAGAAAGTTTTAAAACCCGAAAGATACGCAAGACGCGAAATAGGCGAATGGTCAACAGAGACTGACCACCGGGAATCAGAAAACTAAAATAGGTGGGGAGAATGGCAAGCAGGTCGACGACGCCAAAAAAACTCCGGGCATAACGTCCCGGACTCCGCACGCAGTAGAGCCGCAACAGGTATTCGACAGTGAAAAGAACTGTGAATAACCATTCTATAGCCTGCAACCACGAACCGTAAACCTGATGGATCGATGCAACGCTGTCAAAGACTACGGCACTGATACTGATGATGATTGACCAGATCAAAACCACATCAAAGACTTTGCCGGCTCTCGTATCAGCCTCAAAAATAATTTCGTGCAGACGGCCCCGGAAAGAAGCGCCTGCAACTGACGGTCGCGTTTCAGGCATCAGAAACAGATAATCCTTTCATTGATAATTTTTCTACGATAACGAAAATGTTCCAAGCAGTTTAAATATATTGTAAAACCGGGTTTGTCAATCGCATATCAAATATTTCCGGGATGCTTAAGCTTATTCATATGGATTTTTTTACACATTTACAATACTATTGACAAACTATGAAACCTTGCCCCCCTCAAACTGAACCCTCGGTCATCATCTACCATGATGGTCCAGTGCTGCACATAACCCTGAATCGACCTCAGGTAATCAACAGCCTTGACCTTAACTTAATTCGTCAATTGGCGAAAGCCCTGGATGAAGCGGAAGCATCACTTAGAATACAAGTGGTTCTGATTATGGGAGCCGGTACCAAAGGGTTTTGTGCCGGCGGAGACATCAAGGCCCTGGTTCGGGCTATCAAGAATGAAGGTGAAAAACCGGCGCTTACTTTTTTTGCTGAAGAGTACGAGTTAAATCTACGCCTGCACCGGTTCCCCAAGCCCGTGGTGGTTTTGGCCGACGGCATAACCATGGGCGGCGGCCTCGGCATTGCCGCCGGTGCCGATCTGGTTGTCGCGACCGAGAAAACCCGGATGGCAATGCCCGAAACCCGTATCGGTTTTTTCCCGGATGTCGGTGCCACCGGCTGGATGTTTGACCGGTGTCCGACCGGCTATCCTGAATTTCTAGGACTTACCGGCTACGAAATGGTCGGCGCTGAATGTTTGCGGTTGGGCTTTGCCACTCATCTTATTGCCGGAAAACAATTGCCGGACTTTGTTGCCGACCTGGCCCTCCATGCCGCAAAACTACCTCGGGAAAAACCGGCCGCCGTAAAGCAACTCCAAAAACTTTTTGCACCCTGGTCTGAATCACAAACCTTAACCAACCCTGTAATGGATGAGTGGGTTCAAACCTATTTTCATGAAGCTGAGTCCCTTCCGGAAATAGTAGGTTCACTCTCGCTCTGCAGTCTCGAACACAACCTCTGCCAAGGCGTTTTCCAACGTCTTTCTGAACGCTCACCGACCGCCTTGGCTCTCACCCTCAAACTTCTGCGTCACAATCAGGAACGACCACTGGCAGAAGTTTTTCAAGCTGATCTGCAAGCAGCCCGTTTTATCATCAATCATCCAGATTACACAGAGGGGGTTCGGGCCCGTCTCATCGACAAAGATAACCGGCCCCGCTGGCAGCCCGACAATATTGCCGAAATCAAGACTCTGCCACTCAATTTATTACCGTAAAGTTCGGCATTTACAATTTCTTTCCCTAAATATCCCCCTTGCGGGGCCACACTCAATAAAAAAGGTTTCCATGAGCTCTTTTACCACGTTACCACTAAGCAAACCGATGATCGACAACCTGGAGAGCATGGGGTACCACGAGATGACTCCGGTTCAGGCCGAAAGTTTACCCCATATCCTTAAGAACGAGGACCTGCTGGCCCAGGCCAAGACGGGCAGCGGAAAGACGGCGGCGTTTGGCATCGGTTTATTACACAACCTGAATGTAGAACTTTTTAGGGTGCAGGCGCTGGTGATGTGTCCGACCCGTGAGCTGGCCGAGCAGGTGGCAGACGAACTGCGGCGCCTAGCCCGATTCAAGCACAATATCAAAATTCTGACGATCTGCGGCGGGGTACCCTTTATGCCCCAGCAGAGTTCTCTAGAGCATCAGGCCCATATTATTGTGGGGACTCCCGGACGCATTGAACAACATTTAAAGCGGGGGACAATGAACCTCGACCACGCCACCACCATTGTTCTGGATGAGGCTGATCGAATGCTGGACATTGGCTTTGCCGACAGCATTAAAGCGATCATGAAATATGTGCCGAAACGGCGCCAGATCCTGCTTTTTTCGGCGACGTTTCCAAAACCGATCCTTGAGCTGAGCACGCGCTTTCAGAAAAATGCGCAGAGAGTGGTGGTAGATGTTGAACACGAAGAAAACGTTATTCGTCAGCACTTTTACGAAGCCAATGAGAACCTGAAGGCCGATATCGTGGTTCGCATTTTAAATGCGTATAAGCCTGCTTCGACGCTGATTTTCTGCAATACCAAGCTCCAATGCCGATCTCTTGCGACAGCTCTAAAGGCGAAGGGATTTTCGTCTCTGGCAATCCACGGTGACCTTGAACAAAAGGAGCGCGTCGAAGTATTGGTGCGCTTTGCCAACGGCAGCACCCCTATCCTGGTGGCCACGGACGTGGCGGCAAGGGGCCTTGATATCTCAGAGCTCAGTGCGGTGATCAACTTTGAACTTCCTTTCGAGTCGGAGGTTTATATCCACCGCATCGGGCGGACGGGTCGAGCTGGAAAAGAGGGGATGGCCTTTTCCATTATGACGGCCAGGGAACGTTTCAGGCTGGAAAATATCAACGTTATGATGGGCACTTCTTTTGAGGTGTCTGATATTGAGGCGCTTGCCTCTGCAACCGAAAGGGGCGGAATCGTGCCCCCCATGGTGACTCTCTCCATTAACGGCGGGCGCAAGAGCAAGCTCAGGCCGGGAGATATCCTGGGGGCTCTAACTAAAGATGGGGGGATCCCCGGCAGCAGTGTGGGCAAGATCAACTGCTATGAACTCTACTCTTATGTTGCCATTGAACGCTCCGTGGCCGATAAAGCCGAAAAAGCACTCTCAACCAAGAAGATCAAGGGCCGCAACTTTATTATCCACAAACATGAGTAGAGAAAATCCGGCCAAGTGAGGCGGGCGGTTGGTGAGTAATACTTTACGATTTGTAACTGTTCAACCAAAAATAAAAAACAACCACGAATTTCACTAATTTACACTAATTTTTTCGTGATAATTCGTGAAATTCGTGGACAGTAAAAGGTTGCCAACATTACGCCTTTGCGAGAAACAATGAACTTTGGCTGAATAGTTACTACGATTTTTTACAACTCCTAAAGTATTACTCGCCAACCGTGACTGTAAAACTGAGCGGGTCGAATACGCCAGAGACAATATTTAGTGAATTTGTAACCGTAAAATCAGCTATTCCATAAACGGTGCTACCGAGACTTTTCTCTACCGAGATATCAAAGAAATCAGGCGATCCTCCGATGCCAGCCCCACTTTTTCCGCCAAATACCACGCTTCCGCCCGTGGGGGTAAAGTTACCGCCACCGGCGGTAAAGCTACCCGCTAAAGATATCGTTCCGCCGCTGACAGACTCAGTAGATCCACTTTCGAAAGAAATATCTCCAGTACAGTTTATCACGCCCGCGCTACAAGTGTAGTTTGAGCCGCTGTGAAAATACAGTTCATTTCCCGTAAGCGTGAAGGTTCCGGTGTTGTTTACGAGATTGCCCCAAATATAACTATCCAGCGATGCCAACGTATACCCACTTATATCCAAATTCCCACTGTGCGTATACACATTATTCGACATATTAACATCCGTGTCTAAATAAGTGGTAGCTCCACCGGTTTTGTTGACATCCAGATCATAAAATGTCGGTGAACCACTTATATGGGAATCAGCAGGCCCGTTAAAATCAACCTCACTCGCCCCCGCATTGAATGTGCCCGATCCGGAAAAATCCCCTCCAATATACCAGTGCGTGGTACCGGCGTTGATCGTGCCATCGTTATACAGGCCCGCAGTGGTGGTAATGGTGTTACCTCCAGTATTTAAAACGGTTCCGATATTACATCTGAAAAACCTCGTCTCGAAAGACGTAGTGAGGTAAGTGGTACCGGTATGAATATGGAAATTCAGGTTCGACCAACTGCCATCTCCAGATATAGTGCAATTATCCCGCACTAAGATATCAAAGAAAGCCGAGCTATCTCCTTGAATTGTACCATTATTAATAATATTACCATATATATGTAATCCTGGTTCACTACCTATCACATCGATAGTTAAAACGGCATCGCTCAGCACATTTAAAGTTTCACAATATCTTGCAATCGAAGTGTCTGCAATCGGATCATTGCTGCGATCCTGTATAATAGTGCTAATAGAGTTTGTGGGCAACCGGTTAGGTTCCCAGTTATTCACATTACCCCAGTCACTATCTATCCATCCGTACCAGATATTATGGTTGGGAACAAACCGGTAATTAGATGGTGGCCGTTCAACATTGGTGTTGTCACAGTTAGGGCCGCAATCTCCGTCGCTGCCGGCGTAATTTTCCATACCGATGGTGGCATTATCATTACCCGGATCCCCTCCCCAAACTCCATAATGAAATTCCACGCTGCCGTCGGCTTCAAAGAGCTTTACCTGGTAATAGTAAAAGTCAGTCGCAGCCCCCTGTCTTCTTGAAATTGAAAAATACTCGACCGTGAATACCCGGGAACCGATTGACCCCTCCGTCTGATACCTGATTTTATCAGTTAGTCCCTGCTCTTGAACAATCATATCGTCCCACCAGGCGGCAGCATAACCATCCGGATAACTTGCACTCGGGATGGAGCCATTATCAAACCCCCATCCACTCAAGATGTCGCCACCCTGTTGGTAGAAATAGATATATCCATTTGTGCTGACTAGTACAAAGGTGTTGATATCATAATCTTCACATCCATAGAATACGTAATTGAAACCGATGGAGGTGTCGGCAGATTCATCATTATAAGTATCTATTGAGCCATCATAAAGTACCGTGGGAGATGATAGGTTCGTCATCCCGCGCGTAAAAGTCGATTTGGTGTAACAACCGGATGGGGTCACTCCCCTGGAACCTTCTGAACCCTCATCCGGATCTTCCAACATCATAACACTCTCCAGGGTTTGGCAGTGAGACTTGACAAATTCATCTACAGATTCGTCATACTTGGAGACGGAATAGGTGAATTTTCCATTTTGTGAGCGGCTGTATTTAAGATTCTCGTAGAAATGAAGGTACCCGATAATGGAATCGGCAACCCGGTTACTCACCACATCCCGGTTGCTAAGCTCGACCAGATCTTTAAACTCGATTTTACGAACAATTGCCTGGCTGATAAAATTGCCCAAAGCCCACTCAACTTCTTTCAATTCGGAAGCGTTGGCACTCCAGTATTGTTCAATCGAGTTTTCAATCTCTGTACGTAAAGCATTCACATCTCTTTGGGCCCAATC
>DAOWIX010000041.1 GCA_030640695.1 Deltaproteobacteria bacterium
GAGACGCTTATCAGGGCCTGTTTGATGGTAGCCATAATTTATTCCTTGTGTTTTTAGTCATAGGTTCGTTAGAAAAACGAAAAAAAGATGAAATACCCAACCAGCGCCAAAAATGCAATAAAAATTTGTTTTTCAGATGATTTTTGTTGACAATCGACGGCTGCCTGGCTTTGGCACTGACCACTGAAACCGGAGGTTTATTATGCGGGAAGCGGAACTCTATACTAAATTACCGAAAAACCGTGTACGTTGTGATCTCTGTGCCCACCTCTGTCGTTTGCGACCGGGGCAGACCGGAATTTGCGGCGTCCGCCAGAATCGGGAGGGAACTCTCTATACATTAGTTGCCGACCTCGTGGTTGCCACTCATGTTGATCCGATCGAAAAAAAGCCTTTTTACCATGTTCTTCCGGGCTCTCAAAGCTATTCTTTAGCTGCTCCTGGTTGTAATTTTCGCTGTCGGCATTGCCAGAACCATGAAATATCACAAAGGCCAAGAGTCGAGAAAGCCCTTGCCGGGCATCACATTAAAGCCTCAGAGCTAGTGCGAGAAGCCTTAGCTACGGGTTGTCGATCAATTGCCTATACTTACACTGAACCGACGATCTATTTTGAATTGATGACCGAGACTGCGGCTTTGGCTATGGATCAAGGGTTGCTCAACTTGATGGTCAGTAATGGCTACCTAACGGAGGCTGGTCGCCGTCGTTTACGGCCGCTTATTCAAGGGGCTAATATTGACCTTAAAGCCTGGTCCGACAGTTTTTATCGTCGTATCTGTGGAGCCTCCGGTATGACTCCGGTGCTTGAAACAATCAGTGATTTTGCGGCTCATGGCGTTTGGGTTGAAGTAACTACCCTATTGATCCCTGGTTATAATGATAGTCAATCTGAACTTAAAGAGCTCGCCCGTTTCCTGGTCTCGGTTTCCCCTTCTATTCCCTGGCATGTCACCGGCTTTTTTCCAACCTATCGTTTGACCGGGGTATCTCCGACTTCACCGGAGATCTTGAAAAAAGCCCGAGATATAGGTCTGGAGGCCGGTTTACACTATGTCTTTGAAGGTAACCGTCCTGGAGTTGGCGGTGAGAATAGCAATTGTCATCACTGTGGCGAATTGTTGATTGAACGTTATGGTTTTAAGGTGGTCAATAATAAAATTGTCAACAAACGTTGTCCGGTTTGCCAGACTGAAGTTAGCGGAATTTTTTGATTGCTTCATCTACTTGTTTTTTTTCTCTTTCTGGGCTATTGATAAGGTCGAAAAAATATTTTTAATAGATAATCGTGTTTCGCTTAGGTTTTTTTTATGTCATCTTCCTGTTTACTTCTGACTGAAAGTGAAAAGTTGTCTGTAGATCTTGCCAAAGCTCTGCCGGCCGAGGTCTGTCTCCAGATCTTTCCGCAGTTTGAGAGAGCGGAATCTTTTCCGAATAATATTGCCTTTGCCTTGGTTGATTGTCGAGAGGATGGTGATGCCTCCTGGCGGAACTCTCTTGTGGGCTTGAAAGAAGTCGGCCTGGTGGAGAACTTTCCAGTGATTGCAATCTGCCGTCCTGACGCCCTGGCTGCAGTCCGGCGGGCGCTTCAGAGCGGGGCTGATAGCTATCTTTTTACGCCTTTACGCAAGGCTGAAACCAGTCGGGTGGTGGAGCAATGTTTGGGCGGAGCCCGTTACTCAAGTGAATTTGGTCGAGCTTTGCCGACTGATGAAATTTTGTTCGAGGAGGGGTTTTGCGGCTTTATTGGAGCCTCAGAGCCCATGAAGGAGGTTTATCGCCAACTGCTTAAGGTCGCACCGGCTGACAGCAGCGTACTCATTCGCGGTGAAAGTGGTACCGGAAAAGAGTTGGCCGCCAGGGCTCTGCATAGCTTGGGGCGTCGCAGCCAGAACCCTTTTGTGCCGGTTAATTGTGGTGCGATCCCGCATGATCTTCTCGAATCGGAACTTTTCGGTTATGTCAAAGGGGCTTTTACCGGGGCCCATGGTGACCGTATCGGGCGGGTCGAAATGGCTGATGGCGGCACCATCTTTCTTGATGAAATTGGTGATATGGAGCCTCTTTTGCAGGTTAAGATTCTGCGCCTCTTACAGGAGAAGACGATTGAGCCTTTAGGTTGGCGCAAAGAACCCAAACGTGTCGATGTACGTATCGTTTCCGCTACCAATCGCGATCTTGAAAAAGATATTGCCAGTGAAAAATTTCGTGAAGATCTCTATTATCGTCTTAATGTGGTTCCCATAACTCTGCCTCCTTTGCGGGAGCGGCCCGATGATATCAGTGGCCTGGCCGAGTTTTTTCTGGGTCGTTTCAATGCCGGTTTTGAGAGTGTCGATCAAGTTTTAGGGATTACACCGGAAGCCTCATGGTTGTTAGAAAATTATAGCTGGCCCGGAAATGTCAGAGAACTTGAAAATGTGATTGAGCGAGCTGCGGTGATGAATCCTGGAGCTTGGATCATGCCGCTTGATTTGCCGGAAAAATTTTTCCAGTCTGAAAGTGAGAGCCCCGGCCAATGTGAATCTCCACAAGCGTCGGCCACCATCACTCTGCCGGCGGCAGGCCTCTCCTTGAAATCCGAAGTGACCCGTCTCGAAAAAGAGTTGATTGCCGAAGCTTTAAAGCGTACGCATGGGGTAAAAGAGCAGGCCGCTCGGCTCTTGCAGATAAATCGAACGACTCTGATTGAGAAAATTCGTCGTAATCAGCTGGAGGAGGATGCTTCTTGAAGCATTTTGGAAAAATAGGCTTGCAACTGGATCTCACTCAGGCTGCTTGGTTTATATTGCTGGTTGTCGTCTTGCTTTCTATGGTCGGGGGTGATGCGGCTTTAGCGATTGAACGTAATCGTAAAAATCTTCTAAAGATTCAACTGAAAAGTGATAAGAAAAAAAACTCAAGCCGGATTGTTATGCGTCTTAATCAGGGCGGCTATTATGAAACCGAAGAGGATCATGAAAATCATAAACTGTTAATAAAACTTTATGAATTTCATAATTTTGGGGCCCAACCCATCAAGGTACTTGATGATCCCTTGGTTAAAGGGGTCAATGTCAGCAAGAAGGAGCAATATCTTGAAATCGCGATCTATTTAAAAATCGATAGTTATCGTCTCAAGGTTTCTCTCTTTGAATCCCCGGCAATGTGCGTGGTTGACATTAAGGCGACGGAGCCGGTCGCAAAAACTGCTCCCCCTCCCCAAAAGCCCGCAGTGGTTGTCTCTCCCGTTGCACCGAAGTCGGCAATTACTGAAGAACCGAAACCTAAGGTGATTGCCGAACCGGAACTCAAAGTTCA
>DAOWIX010000028.1 GCA_030640695.1 Deltaproteobacteria bacterium
TATTTGTGCTGCTCACTGATAAAACGGGTAACCCGCCCGAGAAACAGATCGGGCAACTTCTTTTTCACCTGTTTTATATTGATAACCGGCGCAAAGGAGAGAGTTAACAGGGTGACAATCTTCTCAAACTCTTCATATTTTAGCGCCACTGCACTTTTTTCGGTGAAATGATTGGAATAGTTGCCTAAGCATTCCATGCCGATACGCACCATCGAAGTAAGACTCAGCCGATTAAAGAGAATGATGAAACTGCGCGCCATAGCCGCCAACAGCTTCGGAGCAATGGCGTTCTGTACAACCTCATAAACCACCTTCCTCTCCCTGGAGACAGCCTCCATCACCTGCGCCTGCGCCCGAGACCGATTCTCCTTAAGCTCACCCAGAAACCCCTGATCCTGATAGAGAGCCGCACCCAGGTTGGAAGTGAAGATGACAATGACGCCACTGCAATCTATACCACTGTCGGACTCCGGACTGGTCAGCAGGTTTAAAAGGGCCAATTGCAGAAGGTTATCGGCCTTTTCGATAGCGTCAAAAAGGATAATCGATTTTGGATGATTTCTGATAAACTCAGTCAGTTCCCCATCCGGGCCGGACTCGATCCGCACTCTTTGACCGATCAGCAAACCAGCGCTCTCTGGATCACTGTACTGCTCCATATCAAACAACCTGACTTCACTATACTCATCCAGATATGAGGTCAGAGAAGCGGCCAGGTAGGTTTTGCCGACGGCCGGAGGCCCGAAAAAGGTCATAATCGCTCGGGGAGGGTTTTCGACCGGTTGGTAGGTCATATGAATAAAGGCATCCACGACCTCGTCAACAGCCTCTTCCTGGTCAAAAATGATCCCCTTAAGGCTGTTTCTTAAGGCTTCAAACTTAACAAAGATGTTTTCATCACTTGGCTGCTTCACAACTTCTCCTAACGACCTGACCGACTCCGGTTAAACTTTTTCATAGACCAGCCTGTACATCTTACCAACCCGGTTTTCCCGTACCGCGCAGATACCGCGACAGCCATCCTTAATCCGGCAATGGTGACTACAGAGATCACAAGAGAGCGTACGGTCGTCACCGTTATGATAAAACATGGCCTCCTTCATAATCACCCTCCTAGCCCGGCAAAAGCCGCAAGTTCACAAGGTTAACAGATATTACCTTTATTAAGTTTGATTATCTCTCTTTTTCTTACCGCGCACCGGCGGCCTCGTATCGGCCAGATCGGCCTCGCCGCAGTGGCGTAAGATCTCTTCTCTGACGCGATCACGCAAAGCAACCGCCGCCGACCAGTCGGCATCCCGGGGCTGAATGGGTTTGGCAATCGTCACCCCTACCAGTCCGGGGCGCGGTAACCAGGAGCCTGAAGGGAGCTTTTGCCGGGTACCACTGAGAATCACCGGAACCACCGGATGGGCGGCGACCGCCGCCGTGACAAAGGCGCCCATCCGAAACGGCAAAAGGCCGGGCAGACGATGAAAGGTTCCTTCCGGAAAGAAGAGGAGTGATCTGCCTGAAACCCCAACCCGGGCCAAACGACGCGCCCCGGAAACTCCCTGCTCAACATCGAAACGTTCAACAAACTCCGCCCCTATGCGGGCCAAGGGGAGACGAAAAAGTAAGCGTTCTTTAAGCTCGGCCTTGACCACAAAACCAAACTCCAACGGCAAAGCCGCAACCAGAACAAGGCCATCGAGATAGCTCGAATGGTTGACCACAAGAACCACGGAACCATCACGAGGAAGGTTCTCCAGACCCCGCACCACCAGAAGGGTGGCCGAAAGCCGCACTAAAAGCCGGGCCGAATACTGTAATAGCGCCCAACGCTGCCCGAATCTCGGCAGCATGAGAAGCAGCAACCAGGTGGGAGGGGCCAAGAGCAGAAAGAGACCCCAGAAATAACCGGCATAAAGATAATCTCCCAACCCCCGGAGAACCCTTAAGGCCTGCGGTATCAAGCCCGCCAACGCCACCCGTACCAGTTGCCACCAGACCGCTCTTTGCCCTTTACCCAGGCGGTCCTTTTCATAGAGATCACGAGTGGCCGCCCGCCTGAGCTTGCCGCTCGAGGTTTTGAGAATTGCATGGGGCGGTAGCAGCAAGACATCATCGGGCGGCAATCCCAGAATATCCATCGTCAGATTGTTGATCTCGCCGTGCAGAGAGGAGAGACGCTCTGCCGCCGTCTCCCGGGTTTCAGCCAACACGATCAGACGCTCGGTCTGCGAACGCCGATCCAGACTGCCGAAGGCGACGACACAACCCTTTCTGATCCCGGCAATCTCGCCCACCGCCCCCTCAAGCTCATAGGGATAGATATTGCGGCCACCCCGAATGATAATATCCTTGATTCGACTGGTAATAAAGAGATCACCATCGGCGATATAGGCGAGATCCCCGGAATCAAGCCATTCCCCCTGAAAGAGCCGTTTATTCTGTTCGACATTACGATAGTAGCCACTGGTCACCGAGGGCCCGGAAAAGTACAGACGACCCTCCTGACGTTCACCCAAATCCTGACCCTGAGCATTGACAATCCGAATCTGATGATCTTTCAACGGCTGACCGCAGGCGACAAAACGAAGGGCCCCGGAATCGTCCGCAGAGGCCGGCTCCGCCCGGCCGGAACGCATAAAAGAGTCCCTGACGATCCGGTCAATCGGAACTTTACGGCCCGGCGGAGGAAAAGCCAGACCAACCGATGATTCGGCCAGACCATAGACCGGAGCCATAACTTCAGAGCCGAAACCATAACGCCCGAAACGCTTGCCAAAATTGCGCACGGTCTCTGGGCTGACCGGTTCCGCCCCGTTAAAGGCGAGTCGCCAGGAACTTAGATCGAGCCCCTCGATATCCCGGTCATCAATCTTTTTCAGACATAGTTCATAACCGAAATTGGGCGCTGCCGAAAGGGTTCCCCGATGCCGATGCATGGCCCACAACCAGCTTTCAGGATGTAGCAGAAAGGAGAGTGGAGACATGATCACCAGCTGATAACCGTAATAGAGGCTTCCAAACCAGGCCCCGATCAGACCCATATCATGATAGAGCGGCAACCAACTGACGAAGACGTCGCTGGAACTCGCCTTTACGCGCTCCCCCATCGCGCGCAGGTTAGCGAGCAGGTTGGCGTGAGAAAGAACCACCCCTTTGGGATTACCGGTACTGCCGGAGGTGTACTGCAAAAAAGCGGTATCACCAGGTTTGGCAATATGGGGCACGAGCTGCCCACCATGTGCGGCGAGCTCGGCTACGGTCACCGATCCCCGCAGGGTTTTGACATGAGCTTTCAGGAGCCGGGCCAGAGGCAAAACCTCGGGGATCGTAATCAACAGTGCCGCCAGGGAGTTTTTCAGGATACCACTATGGCGACGCAGATGCTCTTCAATCTGTGTCGGTCGGGCTGGGGGATAGAGTGGTACGGGGATCGCGCCAACCAGCAGGACGCCAAAAAAGCTGTAGAAATAGTCCCGGCTGGTGGGTAACATGAGGGCTACTGTCTGGCCGGGCTCCAGACCTTGGTGTCGCAAACCGCAGGCTATACTTTCAGCCCCCTCCATAAGCGCGCGAAAAGTGATTTTTTCCTGCAGGGCACCCTCGATATAGAGGTTGATATGAACGTTATGCGGGTGGTTCTGGGCATGCCACTTTAGAACCTCAATCAGGGTTTCAGCGTGGGCTGCGGCACTTGTGATCTGGTCACTGGAAGAGAACTTTTCCAGCATAATGCCGCGCGCGGTGCCGCCGGCATCGGCAGCTAGGACCGCACGCAAAAGATCGCGTGGAGATTGGGAGCGGGCCAGATCCTTTTCCGAGAGTTTTACGGCAAAGCGGCGCTCGATCCGGGCCAGGAGCTCAACCCGGGCCAGACTGTCCAGTCCCAGATCACGATCTAAGAGACTATCCAGGGTTATCGACAGGGAGTAATTCTTGCCGGCATGCAGTTCATCCGTCAGTTGCCGCACGACCTCCAACAGAAGATCGATCTTGGCGGTTCCCTGTTTGGTTGCGGGCTTCTCTTGCAATTTGCTATACCTCACACACTCTGAACCTGAGAAAGCTTTTCGCTGGCGCTCCTCCAATAAGCGTCCAGATAGAGAGCATCCGGCAAGAGTTTAAAGTATCAACGGTAGGATCAACCAGGCCGAATACCATGACGTCAGTTAATGCAATTAAAGGATTGTCGCGGGCAAAGTTCTCCGCATGAATTGACTTTGGCCGTACCACTACCAACTAATATAACACGCCGAAATAAAATAGCTAATCATGCGAGCTTTTTTCCTCTCTGAATAACCATCCAAAGTTTCTATTCATCGCGCTTTAGTTATGTTGTTTTCCACTGATCCGATTACGCTTTTTCATCGAGGTAATTTTTAAGCCGGGGTATTATTGATAGTTCAACATGGTTTACTGTTGATGGCGTCGCATGACTTTTACGAGTGCATCAACTGTTAACTTGACATCAAGGAAAAATTTGTTATTTTATATATACCTATTTTGGAGGATTTTCCGTAGTCAGCCACGATAAGACATTATTCAACTGTTGGGTTTCATCGCAAGGTTCACAACTCAAGCAAATAGGTGGTTATCGTCATTTCCTACGTATCACCAGCAATGGACATGAAAGATAATGGAAAAGTGGACACTAATCCTTAAGGATGGTGTGTGCAAGCAAGTGCCCGCCAAATGCAGGCACTGGGAGGAATCTGAAATGATTAAAAAAAGCTACACGAAAACTGGAAAAGTCTGCCGGGTTACATTTAAACTGCCAGCTGAAGTCAATGCCAAAACAGCTGTCCTCTGTGGTGATTTTAATGGTTGGGACACAAATGCACCTCCGATGAAATCCCTCAAAGACGGCTGTTTCAGCACCACAGTTTCCCTGCCGACGGAAAAATTATATTGTTTTCGTTACCTGTTGGATGGCACACGCTGGGAGAATGATTGGGAGGCTGATACCTATATTCCCAATCAGCATGGCAGCGATGATTCTGTGGTTGAAGTCTAACAGCTGAAAGAGGGCAAGCGAGGTCTCTGCGGATGCCGATCGCACCCCCTTATCTATAAGTTTAAGGCATCACGTACTTGCCGAGCGGTTTTTTTCTCATCGACCATCATCAGCAACCCGCCCCCTAAAATAAAAAAGATGGCAATCGAGGCAATACCGGCCCGCGAACTGCCGCTGCTTAGCGCCACAACACCAACCAGCATCGGCCCCAAAATCGCTGCTAATTTGCCCAAAAAATTATAAAATCCAAAAAATTCGGCGGCATATCCCGCCGGAATCATCTTGGCATAATAAGAACGGCTTAAGGCCTGAATGCCCCCTTGAACCAGTGCGATCATCACGGCCAACATATAAAACTCATAGGCTTTGCTCATTACACTGGCCCAGAGGACGATGAAAAGATAGATCAATATTGCTGTCAAAATTGCTTTTTTGGTCTCCCAAACCTCTGCCAACTTGGCAAAAAACAGGGTCGCCGGGAAACCGACAAACTGGACAATCAGCAAGGCGGTAATCAGTTTTTTGGCATCAAACCCGAGGGCCATGCCGTAGTCCACGGCCATCCGGATGATAGTGTCAACCCCATCGATGTAAAGCCAGTAAGCGACCAGAAAAAGCTGAAGACCTTTGAGCTTCGCGACCTTTTTGAGGGTCTTGGCCAGCCGCCGGTAGCCTTCTGCCGTAACCTTAAGGGTTCCTTTGGCAGTTGCGTTTTTCGGCTCCTTGACAAAGAGGAAGAGCGGCAATGAAAAGAGAGCCCACCACAATGCGACACTGAAAAAGGAGAGTTTGACGGCCTGGGCTTCGCCTGAGAGATTGAACCAGTCAGGTTGCTGTACCATCATAACATTCAAGGCAAAAAGCAAACCGCCACCAAGGTAACCCAGTGCAAATCCCAACCCCGAAACCCGGTCGACCTCTTTTTCCCCGGCAACAGCAGGAAGCAAGGCATCGTAAAATACATTTGACCCCATAAAGCCGACATTACCCAGAACATAAACAAAAACAGCCATCTCCCATGCCCCTTTGGCAACCAGAGCCAAGGCGGCACTCATCAAAATACCCAGGTAGGCAAAAAGAAAAAGAAACCGTTTTTTCAGCCCCCCGGCATCGGCAACGGCCCCCAGCAGCGGGGCAATCAGGACGATTATCAGGCTTGAGAGCGAATTGGCAACCCCGAGCTGTGCTGTACTTACAGTGATATCGGCACTGGCACTGAAATACTCTTTGAAAAAAAGCGGGAAAAATCCGGCCATAACGGTCGTTGCATAGGCCGAGTTGGCCCAGTCGTACATGGCCCATGCATAGACGCTCCGTTTATCATTCATACGGATACCATAGCCTGTCGGAGGGATAAAATAGAGTATGCACTTTCAACAAAAGAGAACATAAAAACACACTGCGATAAAAATGGAGAGAGGGTGACGGTGTCGTAAATCCCGAAATATTAATTGCCGTAACCTGTAACCAGCGACAATAGACTACCTTCGGCGAGATGGAATTCAAGGTGGGCTCGTTGCAACTCGATTGCCGCAACCGAGCTTTTTGTACGTTGCTCATTGAGAGCGGCTTCAGCCTCTAACAGACGGGCCGTGGTGGCCCGGCCGGCGAGAAAGCGTTCTCTAGTTACGCGCTGATACTCCTGGGCTTGTTCAACTCCTGTCTGCCCCAAAGCAATCTCTCCTTGAGCCACAACCATGGCAGCCTGGGCCCGGGTGATTTCGAGACGGACGCCCTGCCGCGCCTCTTCCAAAAGTTCATCAAGGGCTTGGGCCTCGGCAAAACGGGCTTTAGCCTGTGCCAGCCTCTGCCCCCCGGCAAAAGGATTCCAGACGAGCGCTAAAGCCCCCTCCCCCCAACTTTCAGGAGTCACAATATCTTGATCACTCCAAGTCCATTGCAGCTGAAGCTCAAATCTCGGCAGGGCCGCTGCCCGTAAAGTTTTACCTTGGCCATCCACCGCCACTATCTGATGTTGCAAAGCGAGAAGATCGCTACGCTCTTCATTGGAATTTATTTCCGGGGGATTGGTTTCCGTGAGGTTGGTTTCCGATTTTTCCGACCTCAACTGACTGATCGCCGGAAATTGAGCTTTTCCGAAAGGTTCAACCGGGCCGGGAGTGCCGGTAGCCCGACCCAAAGACCAAGTCGCTACTTTACGATGTTGATTAAGAGAGAGCATCTCCTGAGCGACGTTGTCTTGAGCCAGCCTAACCTTGAGAAGATCAGCCTTGAGAATCCGTCCTCCGGCCCAGAGGATCTGGCTTTCCGCCACCCGTTTTTGCAAAGCTTCCAGATATTTCTGTAGAGATTGCCGACGGGCATCAAGAACCTGAATATCGAAAAAAACATGTCCCGCTGCCGCCACCATCTCTTCCTGACGACGACGGGCTGAGTAGTCCGCCGCCGTCGCTTGAGAGCGAGCTGCCGGAATGGCATAGAGAGCCCGAGCCGGATCGAAAAGGGGCTGGGTAATACGCGTGCCGAAGGTTTGCCAGCTACCATCACCTAAGGGCAGTGAACCGACCGGTGTTGGCAGTGAGAGATTATGGTCACGATCATTGACACTGTAACGGGCTTCGATATTTGGCAGCCAGGCGGCCCGAAAAACGGCATCAGCTTCGAGATCAGCCGCCGTAGCCCGGGCTTCGGCGGCCAGGACGGTCGGCCGCCGGGCCGCCTGGGCAAGAACCTGACTGAAACTCAAAGAGTTACTCCTACCGGCAATAAGGTCGGCAGCGAAAGCTTCAGGCAACACCCTTGATGCCACACCGAAAAAGGAGACAATAAAAACCAGTAGATATAACTTGAATAAAATTTTCATCACATAGATCCTGCAACCATACCTGAGTGCTGACGGGAAAACAGTAGCCTGTACATTGAAGGCACTACCAACAGAGTCAAAAAAGTTGAAGCCAACAGACCTGAGATCATGGCCCAAGCCAGAGGCGGCCACAATGAAGTATTGGAAAAAGCCAGCGGCAAAAGACCGACAATCGTTGTAATTGAGGTTAAGAGAATGGGTCTGATGCGACGGGCGACGGCGGTCTCTAAAGCAGTAATCAGACAATCCCCGGCCTGACGACGGGTATCGATGACATCGAGCAGAACAATTGCATTATTGACAACAATCCCGATCAAGGCAATAACCCCAAGCATAGACATAAAACCAAAAGGCTGGCCAGAAATTAGCAGACCCGGTACGACCCCGGCGGCGGCCAAGGGCACAGTCACCATAATAATGATTAAACGACGAAAAGAGTTGAACTCAGCCAGCAAGATACCGAGCAACAACATTATTCCCCAGGGCAGGACAGAAAGCATTGCCAAATTGGCCTTACCAGAACCTTCCAGTTCTCCACCATAGGTCACTTCGACACCAGACGGTAATGCAAGACCATCAAGCTTAACTTTAAGAGGTGCGAAAACTTTACTGAAAGGAACCCCGGTGGCAAGCTGGGCCGAGACCGTAACCACACGACGACCATTACGATGTTCAAGAGCCGCCGGTTTCCAATTAAGCTCCAAACGGGAGATTCCGGCCAACGGCAAAGGGTTTTGCGATCGCGAAGAAAAACGGGTGTTGCCGGAAGGGGTGACATCGACGGCGGCAAGATCGGCGATATCCGATTCTTCTCCAGCCAGTGAACGCAGAACTATGGGCACCGGATCTTTCTGAGCTCGATAAAAGCCGATCGGCACACCATAGGTTTGACGCAAAAGAGCCATAGCCACCGAATCACGATTTAAACCGTTACGAGCGGCGGCGGCATCATCGATAATGATATCCAGAGAGGGCGCACCACGACCCAGGGTAGTTCGCACATCAAGGGTTCCGGGAATGCTTCGCATGGCCGCCATTACAGCTTCCGAAGCCAGACGCAAACTTTCCAAATCATGCCCCTGACAATGGATCTCAACCGGCGCTTTAACCGGGGGCCCCTGTTCAAGTTGTTTAACCACCGCAACCACCTCTGGAATCTCCCGCTTAAGCCATTGCCGGGTCCAAACCATGAGATCCATAACATCGGCAAGTGCAACTGTGGTAACCACTAACTGAGCCAGATTTGGAGCATTGGGACGAGGGAGAATATTGTAGAAAAAACGGGGCGCCCCACGACCGACAAAAGCAACTGTAGACGCAACTTGCGATTGTGCCAACAAAGCGCTCTCTAATCGCTGTGACAATCGCTCACTGACACCGAAATGGCTACCTTCCGGCAACAGCAAATCAACCAAAAACTGGTTACGATCAGCCCCAGGAAAAAACTGTCTCTCAACCCGCCCGGCCCCCAGACCACAAAGAAGAACCAGAAGCAAAACGACAACCAGCGCCTTTTTTGAATGGTTCAGAGCTAAAGCCGATAATCCTCCGGCTAACCGTTCCAGGCGGTCGCCCTGCGGGCGTGACCTCTTGCGCAAAACCATTTGGGAAAGAATGGGGGTCACCAAAAGGGCAATCAGATGATCCGGCTAAAAGAGGCGGGGATCGCCGTCCGTGGGGCGCTTGACGGAAAACAAGCCAACCAGACATGGGCCGCCACGCGGCCTGTCAAGAACGCCGGCGCCGACCTTTGCCGAGTTCCGTCCCAGGGGAAACTTGGCAAGCTGCATCACAAGCTCATGGTGATCGACGAGCAGGTTGTTATAGCTGGGAGCTTTAACTACACAGGCCCCGCCAATCGCTTAAACGATGAGAACATCATCGTCTTGGGAGATCTTGAATCGACAAGCCCCTCGTCAGTGAAAGCGCAGCGGCAACTGGGCAAGTATGCACTGGACGAGATCGATCGCATCATCAGCGAATTCGGGAGGCCAATCGACTAGTCTAGCATGACCTGA
>DAOWIX010000159.1 GCA_030640695.1 Deltaproteobacteria bacterium
GTAATAAGCCGGAGTTATCCCCCTCAGCGGCCACCAACCACGATACCGAACCTGACAGATAGAGAAGCAAACCCAAAATCATTAGAAAAAACGGACGCAACCTCATGGCTGACCTCCAGCCACTGGCAAACGGACAAGATCGAAGGCCCGCTGTTTTAAGGTCATCCGCAAAGCCTCTTTAACCGCCTCGTTAGAAGCTCCAGACAAGGGCTCCCAATTTTTTGTAAGCCGATTAAACCAACCCGCCCGCTCGCCATCAAGTGAGAGATAGTAGAGTCCAACCCGGCCCAAACGCAACATGCGGACGGTCGTCTCGGCACCATTAAACGTTAAAGACTCCTCACTAACTTCAAAACCACGGCCGAAACCAGCTTCGATTTTAAGAACTTCCATAACCCGACGCAACTTCTCGGCAAGATCGGCATCATAACTATTTAAGACTTGACGCAGATCGGCCAGACGCCGCTCTCTTTCATGCACGGAAAAAGGCAGATCTGCCACCTGAAAAGACTCAATACGACCGACGAGTTCATCTAGGAAAGGCTCAAGTCGGATACCGATTTCAGTCATCTCCTTAAGCCCGGTCTCAAGTCTTAAAATCTCCTTATGGCGTTGTTGACTATAACCTCTCAATTTTTCTCGGCGGGCTTCCAGCAATTTGATTTCAAGTTCCAAGGCATGAGTTGCATCAGCCAGCACCCGGCGCTCATCTTGCCACCCCTGACTCAAGTTCGTAGTCTTTTTTTGAATAACCACCGTCTCTTTCACGGTCTCATCAATTTTTTGCCGACTCTCAACCGAAGCGGAAAACGCTAATGGCAACCACCCCAAACAAAAAACAAAGAGCAGTACAGCCGTTAAAAAAACTGGTTTTCGTTCCATCTTATCTCCTTACTAAAAAGGCCAATTTCAACCTCAACAGGCCAAACCGATAGCAATTTTCACATTTTCTATGTGAAGATTTCTTCTATATGTGTTAACGTATTGAAAGTCAACCGGGAAGGCAGTAACTTTTAACGTCAAAAAGGATTTGAGAATGCGTTATACGCTTGCTGAAATTGCCGCCAAGGTCGGCGGTGAGGTTATCGGGGATAAAAATCTGGTGCTAACCGGCATCAACAGCCTCGAGGCGGCCACGGCCGGTGAGCTCTCTTTTGCCGAGGAGAAGTTTCTCAAAAAAGCGGCCTCCTCAAAAGCCGGGGCCTTACTGGTACCAAGAAAAACCGATGATTTACTGCAACCCCTGATTATCTGCGAGCAACCTTTCCGGGCCGCCGGACAGATTATGATGGAGGTTGACAAGGCCGCACAAGTGGTCGATTATCATATCGATAAAGCCGCCACTATCGGGAAAAATGTTTCGTTAGGAGACAATCTTCATATCGGTCCCGGAGCAGTTATCGGGGATAACGCCGTGATCGGTGACAATAGCCGTATCTATGCCAACACCTACATCGGCAGAGGGGTTCTTGTCGGTTCCGATTGCTGTATCTATCCTGGGGTTGTGATCCGTGAAAACTGCCGCTTGGGCAATCGCGTCATCATTCACCCCAATTCAGTCATCGGCTCAGACGGTTTCGGTTTTCTCCAGGTCGGGGGCTGCAATGTTAAAATCCCCCAGATCGGTTCGGTCATAATTGAAGATGATGTTGAAATCGGGGCCCTTTGTACCGTAAATCGCGCCGCCCTCGACAAAACCGTTGTCGGTCGCGGCACTAAACTCGACGACCACGTTCATTTAGGACACGGAGTTAAAGTCGGCCATGAAGGAATCATGTGCGCCCAGGTTGGGATCTCCGGCAGCGTCAGCATCGGCAACCAGGTCATGCTGGGACCCCGATCAGGAGCGATTGATCATCTTAAGCTTGGCGATCGGGCCCGGCTGATGGGCAACACTATAGCTGCCAAAGATCTTGCCGGAGATCAAGACTACGGCGGCATCCCGGCGGTTCCGGCCAAACAGGCGCTTCGTCAAATGATGGCCGCCACCCACCTGCCCAAAGACCGAGGTCGCCTGGCCACTCTCGAAAAAAAGGTTCGGGATCTGGAGAAACTGTTACAGTTGAAGGGCTAAAATGACCTGAATACTGTTCAAATCAGCAATTAGTTTACAACAAGATGGAGAAAAGTCATGCGCTTAAAAAAAATGATCATAACCATAACCCTATCGACCATTTTCCTTATAAGTCTTGGCCTACTGCCAGCTCTGCAAGCAGCTGAGTTCAGCGCTGACATGGAGACCAAATCAAGAGGACAGATAGTTACTCAAGGTAAAATCTTCATGAAGGGAGATCTGAGCCGACATGAGATGACTCAGGGAGGCCGCAAGGTTACGTTAATCAACCGGCCTGATAAAGGCATTGTCTGGACTCTGATGGTGCTAGAGAAGAGTTACCTTGAGATGACTATCGACCCGGAGGAAGAGGAGATGATGTCAGATGATTGGCATCGGGAACTAAAAAAGGAGGGCAAGCAGCTCGGTAGTGAAACCGTAAATGGCATCAAATGCAACAAATACGAGCTCACTGATGATGGCGAAAAGGTAACCTACTGGATCGCGAAAAAAGAGGAACTGCCGGTTCGTATTATCACCTCCGAAACCGAAGTCAACTATCGCAATATCCGCACCGGAAACCAGCCTGACCAGCTTTTTCAGATCCCGGCTGGGTATCGTAAACTGGTTATGCCACAAATTCCCGGCATGCCGGGAATGGGGAATATGCA